>NZ_CP009302.1:1800000-1967093 GCF_000814825.1 Berryella intestinalis | reverse complement strand
CCCATTGTAACGGCTTCTTTGTTAAAAAGTTCTTTCCACCATACGACAAGTTTCCGTTTATTCACCCTTTTTCTTAGGTGAAAGTTCCCTGTTGGAAATTCACCTTGGCATTTCACTAGATTTCACAGTTTTTAACACTTTATTCATCATTTGTGGAAAAGAGTGAAATACAGGGAAAACCAGAGTGGAAAAAGGAAACCAAGGGGTAAAGAGGTTGAATAATCTCCAATACCTGGTGACAGGGGGTAATTCTAAACATAAGGGCGAAGCGGCCCTTTCCTACAGGTTCCAAGCCATCTGCGAAAACATGAAAAAGAAGTCGAGTCGGCCAACAGCTTGTATTAAAAAGCCAGTTCAGAGCAACATTCCTTTTTCATCTTCCAGTAATCGCTGATCAAAAGCTAATTTTAAAAAATGAAGATTTGGCATTGACTTTTCTGGTGCATTATCTTTTCCACATACTGACTTGCACAAATTGAAAGTTTTCAACTATTTCAACAATCAAATTGTTAAAGACTGCTTTTTCACGCTGTCGGAATCACACCTTTACCCGTTTTTTCACAGAGAGGTTTTTCTCTCTGTTTCTGAACACGCCTGTATTGTGCCTTTGATGACCGCTCGACACCATATATGGGGTGCCTTCGCCCCAGCTTGTTGTCTATCGGCTTTTTTGCAGATGAATCGTGGATTTTAAGGCAGCGCCCGATAAAAATAGTGTATGTGAAAGCTATGAACAGCTATAATTTCGCTTCCCTGGGCTTTTGTCTGGAAAGCGGGCGCTCGCCTTGTTTCCTGTCTGGGCCTCAAAGGGGCCTTTCAGCTTTATTCCCTGATGTACGGGGAAATCGGCTGTCTGGCGCTTTGCCGTTTCAGAGCAAGCCTGTATAATACCTGGGTTGCTCTTGTCAGTATTGGAAGGAATGTCAATGAAACGCACCTATCAACCGAACACCCGTAAAAGGGCTAAGTGCCACGGCTTCCGTGCCCGCATGGCTACTAAGGGCGGCCGCCGCGTTCTCGCTGCCCGCCGCGCCAAGGGTCGTAAGCGTCTCACTGTCTAGAAACGAGTCTGGGTTGGATACTATAAAATCCAGCGCAGAAATCTCTTCTCTGTTCAAACAAGGAAGACGTTTTAGCACTCCTTACTTCACGCTTATAGCTTCGCGCACAAAAAGTCAGCACGGCCTGGATGGTCGTGTTGCTTTTATTGCGGGAAAGAAGTCGGGTAATGCGGTATGGAGGAACAAGGCGAAGCGGCGGTTGCGCAGCATCAGGCTGGACGAGTCTCCTGCTGGTTTCAACTGCGATGTCGTTTTGTTGGCGAAGACCCGTATAACCGCTTCTTCGTACGAAGAGGTGAGAGCTGCTTACCGAGATGTGCTGAAAAAAGCTCGTTTGGCGGAACAGGTTTAATGTTGATAGCAAGATTGGGACATATCGTTATGCGGTTGCCTTCCAATCTTGCTATTTTTCTTATCGTCGCCTATAGAACCGTGATCTCGCCTTTGTTTCCCGGCTGCTGCCGTTTTGAACCGACGTGCTCGCAGTATGGGATCATCGCTTTCAAGAGGTTCGGATTCTGGAAGGCACTCGGATTGACGACCCAACGTATTTTGAAATGCCGGCCTGGAGGTCCTCATGGGTACGATCCGGTACCCGAGGATATTCCGAAATCCCGTTAAGGAACAACGTTTATGTGGGAAGCGTTTAAGAACCTCGTTTTCGATCTGCTCAACTTCTTCTACTCCATTGCGGGCGACTGGGGTATGGCGATCCTCATCGTCACGCTCATTCTCCGCGTGATCATTTCTCCCCTCACGCACGCTTCGACCAAGTCTTCTTACCAGATGCAGAAGATCCAGCCGAAGCTGCAGGAGTTGCAGGCCAAATACGCCGATGATCAGCCTCGTTTGCAGGAAGAGATGCAGAAGCTCTATGCGGAGGCCAAATTCAACCCGCTTACGGGGTGCCTGCCCTTGTTCCTGCAGATGCCCATCTTCATCGCGCTGTTCCAGGTTCTCAACGAGATGTCCGCTCGCTTGGGCGATGTGAACTACTCGTTCTACCATCTCGTTCCGAACCTGATCACCAGCCCCTCTGTTGCTCTGTCCGAGGGTTTCGGACCGTTCATCCCCTACGCGATCCTTCTCGTAGTGTTCGCAGGCGCGACGTTCGCCCCGATGGTCCTGATGCAGCTGAATCAGAAGAACAGCTCCCAGCGTACTCAGATGCTGGTCATGTCCGCTTTCATGACGGTGTTCATGCTCTGGATCGGTTGGAGCTCGCCGGCCGGCGTTTTGCTGTACTGGGGTCTTTCCTCGCTTATCGGCGTCGCTCAGCAGCAGGTTTCGATGAAGATCATGAAGGATCGCGACGCGCGTCTCGAAGCCGAGAAGGAAGACGAGCCGGTCGCTATCGAAGTGATCCGCAAGGAGAAGAAAAAACGCCCCACCAAGAAGCGTTAAATGGTACTGTTTCACGTGAAACATTTTGCGAAGCGCTGATTTGAGCTGACCAAGAGGAGCATTCGATGGAAAACGAAACCCAAGAAGACTTGGTTGAAAAGGCAACCCCCCGTTTCGAAAAGGAATCCGTGCCCGAGCGCATGGATCTGACTGACGAAGAACTCGACCATGTTGCAGATACCGCGATTGCATCGTTGAAGCAGATTTTGAAGCACTTCGATGTTGGCGAAGTCACTATCGATGAATACGATGGCGACGAAGGGGAGCTGATCCTGGATATCACGGGTGACGATCTTGCGGTGTTGATCGGCCGCCACGGCAGGACGCTCGAGGCTCTCCAGTTCATCGTTTCCGCTTTGACGGTGCGCCAGATCGGGTTCCGCTTCCCTGTGATCATCGATATCGAGGGTTACAAGAACCGCCAGCGGCAGAAACTGGAGTCTTTGGCACGGTCATCTGCCAAGAAAGCCGCCCAGAACGGCAGAAGCGTGAAGCTTCGCCCTATGAGCCCGTACGAGCGCCGTATCATTCATGTTGCGCTGAGGGATGACAACAGGGTTCGGACTGCTTCCGAGGGTGAGGGCCCGGCAAGGCATATCGTCATCCTTCCGGTGAGGTAGACAGTCCCGCTTCGCCTCGGATGACCTCGTTTCCGTAGCTCGGGGGCGATTAATACATGTGGGTACGCGAAAGGCCTTCGGATCAGAAGGCCTTTCTTGTATGATGGCTCCATCCCTATCTCCCAACTCCCCAATCGCCCGTCATTGTTTCTTGAGGATCGAACATGGATAACCGTATAACCGAAGATATGGCAGCTTTGATGCAGTCCCATCTCGAGTTGGTTATCGAAGCGAACAAGACGACGAATCTAACGCGCATCGATTCTCTGGAAGACGGATTGCTGCTTCATGTCGAGGATTCTCTCGTCGGTTTGGATGAATGCCTTTCCGCTCCCGAGGGAAAGTATGCCGACCTCGGTACAGGGGGAGGTTTCCCCGGCATCACGATCGCCATCGCCACGGGACGTCCAACTACATTGGTGGACACGAGAAGAAAGAAGACGGCTATCCTCGACGGTATCGTCGAAGAACTCGGCCTGGCGGACCAGGTCTCCACGCATACCGGCCGCATCGAAGAGATGGCTTTAGAGCATCCCAAGGCCTTCTCCCTTATCACAGCTCGGGCTCTCGCCCAGCTATCGGTCCTTCTCGAGTTTTCGTCCCCCCTTCTGAAGATGGGCGGCCGCTTGGTTTGCTATAAGGCCCAGGTTTCAGACGGGGAGTTCAATCATGCGCTGGAAGTGCAGGACATGCTGGGGATGAAGCTGGTTTCCCAACGGTCGGTGTATCTCAGCGACGGGGAAACGTTCAGGACCATTCTGGTTTTCGAGAAAACGGCCCGTCCCCGGATCAAACTTCCCCGTCCGGTAAGTTACGCGCAAAAAAAGCCTCTCTAGGCTGCTTGGTTATTTCTTAGCGGCTATAGGTGAACTGAGTGATAAAAGGCGTGTTTCACGTGAAACACGTTATACTTGCATCGAATGACGAAAGGAGATCCCGTGGGTCTATTCGATGGTCTGAGGCTCAACAAGAAGGCCGAAGCTCCCCAAGAACCCGAAAAAACCCCGACCGAGCCGGTCGAGGAGGCCGAACGCGAAGTCATGATCGACGAGGGTATGGTTATCGAGCGCATGGAAGTGGTCGAGAGGCCGACGGATGTCGATACCGAAGTGTCTTCCGTTGAAGAAGAGGTCGCGTACAAGGAGCTGAAGTCGTACCGAGACAAGAAGCCGGTCAAGCACGTGATCGGCCAGACCAAGATCTTCGCGATCATCAACCAGAAAGGCGGCGTGGGGAAATCGACCACGGCCGTCAACCTTGCGGCCGCTTTAGGCGAGCAGGGCAAGCAGGTCCTGCTCATCGACCTCGACCCCCAAGGCAATGCGACGAGCGGTTTGGGAATCAACAAGGCCGAGATTTCGCACTGCATTTACGACGTGCTTCTCAACGACGTTCAGATCGAGGACATCATCGTTCCGGATATAACCGAGGGCCTGGACCTCGCTCCCGCGACGATCAATCTGGCTGGAGCGGAGGTCGAACTGGTCTCGGAGATGGCGCGCGAGAACAGGCTGCGCGACACGGTCGGCCGTTTGCGCGGGAAATACGACTACATCCTGATCGATTGTCCTCCCTCGCTCGGATTGCTAACCGTCAATGCCCTGGTTGCAGCCGATAAGCTCATCATCCCCATTCAATGCGAGTTCTATGCGTTGGAAGGTGTGACAAAACTTCTCGATTCGATGAAACGTGTCAAATCCCGCCTCAACCCCTCCTTGGATATCTACGGAATCCTGCTCACCATGTACGATGGACGTACGACGCTTGCGAAGCAGGTAGCCAGCGAAGTGAGGAATTTCTTCGGTAAGCAGGTGTTCGAGACGGTTATTCCACGCACGGTGAAGCTTTCCGAAGCCCCGAGCTACGGTATTCCCATAACCCAGTACGATCCTGCTGGCAAAGGTGCTCAGTCGTATTCCGATCTCGCGAAAGAAGTGGTGAAGCGTGGCTAAGAACAAAGGTGGGCTCGGCAGGGGCCTGAACTCCCTCCTGGGGGGAGCAAGCGTCGAGGCAGCCAGCGAGGTTCCGGGACGTCAGCGGGTCGAAGTCGATGGGAAGGATGATCAGCAGGCTGAAAAGCAGGCGGTTGCCGCTCCTTCACCCGAGGTGCCCGAGGAGAACTTCCTAAGCGAAGACCGCATCACCATAAAGAGCGTGACGGCTCGCGAGGTATCCGAGAAGCCGGTTATCGAGCGCATCCAGGTACAGGAAGAACCTCTCGAGACCGTGCACGTGCGCAGGGAGGCCTCCGAACCCGAAGGGTCGGACCTGGAGGTGGACATCTCGAAGGTGGCTCCGAACCCCGACCAGCCGCGCACGAACTTCAAAAAGGAAGAGCTCGAAGAGCTTGCGGAGTCCATCAAGGCGAACGGTTTGCTCCAGCCGGTTCTGGTACGTCCGATAGCCGATGGAACATACCAGATCATTGCAGGAGAACGTCGTTATCAGGCATCGTTGTTGCTGGGCGCTTCGAAGCTGCCGATCCGCGTTAAAGAGGCCGATGACGACAAGGCGCTCGAGCTCGCCCTGATCGAGAACATCCAGCGAAGCGACCTGAACCCCATCGAGGAGGCGTACGGATACCGCCGTATGATGGAGCATGGGAGCTTGACGCAGTCCGAGGTGGCCCAAGCCGTCTCGAAGGGGCGCTCTACCATTGCGAACGCCCTGCGCCTTCTCGAGCTTCCCGAAGATGCGCAGCAGCTGTTGTTCGAAGAGAAGATCACGGCAGGCCATGCTCGCGCCATCCTTTCCATTCCCGACGAGGAGGGACGCAGGAAGCTTACCGAGAAGCTGGTAGCCGAGAAGCTGTCGGTTCGGGAAACCGAGGCCCTTGCGCGGCTTATGTCTGGAAAGAAGGAAGCATCTGCCAGCACGCGAGTCGCGGTTCCTAAGTCGTTCAAACGGGTAGCCCGCTCTCTGAGGAACTCCCTTCACACCAACGTGCGCGTGAAGACCGTCAAAGGGAAGAGCAAGATCGAGATCGAATTCAAGGACGAGGAAGATCTGGAGAGGTTGTTCAAAGAGCTTTCCGGCTCCACCCACTCGGCTTAGTTTTACGCTTGGAAAAAAAACCGCCCGTTAGAACCGATTCTAACGGGCGGTTTTGATATTGATCGTATAAAGAGCCCAAAAAAGAAAACTAGGGCTTTAAAATCGAGTTCGCAAGCTGTCCGCACGCCCCGTCGATATCGGTCCCGCGTGACTGCCTTACCGTTGCGTTGACGCGGTGGCGCTCCAACTCATCGAGCCATTTCTTCAAGCTTTTCTTTGGGACCGGTCTGAAGGGGGAGTCGGGGATGGGGTTGAGCATGATGAGGTTCACATGGCATAAAAGCCCCTTGCAGAATCGCACGAGGCAGTCGAGTTCCCGGGCGCTGTCGTTGACCCCTTCGATAAGCGCGTATTCGAGCGAGACGCGCCGCCCGGTTCGTTCGGAATACTCCCCGAGAGATTTCCTGAGGTCGGTCAGAGGGAACCTCGATAGCTCCGGCATGATGAGGTCGCGCGTTCCCTGATCGGCGCTGTGCAACGATACCGCAAGCGTGAACTGCTCGTCTTCCGAAGCGAAATCGGCGATTCTGGGGATGATCCCGCATGTCGACACGGTGATGTGCCGCGCGCCGATATCGAGCAGCTTCCCGTGGTTCAGGATGCGGAGCGCACCCATGAGGTTGCGATAATTGGCGAACGGTTCTCCCTGTCCCATAACCACCACGTTCGATACACGGCGGCCGAAATCCTCGCCTACGACGTTGATCTGGTCGACGATCTCTCCCGGAAGGAGGTTTCGCACCAAACCCTGTTTGCCCGTCGCGCAGAAAAGACACCCCATCGCGCATCCCGCTTGGCTCGAGCAGCACACAGTGAGCCGATTATCGTCGGAAGGTATCCCCACCGTTTCGACCAAGGTGCCGTCCATCAGCTTCAGCAAGTACTTCCGCGTTCCGTCACCGGAAACTTGGAGGTCCGCAATTTCGGGGAAGGTGAACGGGTAGGTTTGGGAGAGCTGGAGCCGCAGGGCGGAGGGCAGGTTGGTCATCTCGTCGAAGGACCGCGCGCGTTTCACGTACAGCCACGAGGCGATCTGCATCGTCCTGAACTTCGGGACCCCGACCTGCACGAGCATCTGCTCCAAATCGGGGAGGGAGAATTGTTTGACTGAGTTTTCCATGATCAGATTATAAGGGGAGCGGACGTGTTTCACGTGAAACACGTAGAAGGAAAAGGAGTAATTCCCTGTTCGGCCTGCTTTGATATACTTGCAAGGCATCACACCTTACCGGAAGGCGGCGCAGCCGAAATGAATCCCGAAAACTGCAAGGTAGCTCTTTTGTATGGGGGTACGAGCGGAGAGCGCTCGATCTCGATCGCTTCCGGGGAGGGATCCAAAGCGGCGCTCATCGAGGCGGGATACCAGGTCACGATGATCGATACGGCCGAGAAGGCTCAGATCATGAGGCTCTTCTCGGAGGAGTTCGATGTCGCGTTCCTCTGCCTTCACGGGAAAATGGGAGAAGACGGCACGGTCCAGGGTTTGCTGGAATACGCCGGAATTCCCTATACCGGTTCGGGCGTGCTGTCCAGCGCGCTTTCCATGGACAAGGCCAAAGCGAAGGTCATGTACGAGGCAGCCGGTCTGCCCACCCCGCCGTCTATCTACCTCGAGCGCGGGAAATCGTACGCGATCGATGAAATCGTGCAGAAGCTCGGCGTGCCCTGCGTGGTGAAACCCGCAACCGAAGGGAGCGCCCTGGGTGTTTTCATAGTCGAGCGGGAAGCCGACCTCAAGCCTCGGATCGAGGAGGCGTTCGCGATCGACGACCATCTCGTGGTGGAGAAGTACATCAAGGGCGTCGAGCTGACCGCCGCGGTGTTGGGAAACGAAGACGTCGAGGCGCTGCCGGTGATCGAGATCGTCCCCTCGCACGAGTTCTACGATTTCGAATCCAAATACGCTCCAGGTGGGTCTCAGCATATCTGCCCGGCGCGGCTCTCCGATGGGGATACGGCGCGTGTGCAGCAGCTCGCCATCGATGCTCATAAGGTCCTCGGCTGCCGCGGGGTTTCCCGCACGGATATGATCCGGGATGCGGAGGGGGATATCTGGCTGCTGGAAACCAATACGATCCCCGGTATGACCAGCACGTCCCTGCTTCCCGACGCCGCGCGCGCCGTCGGGTTGGACTTTCCCCGGCTGTGCTCGAAGTTGGTGGAGCTGGCGCTCGAGGGGCGCCGCTGATCGCTTGCTATGAAGGCCGGCTAAGGTCGGGGGTTTCTTCCCGATGTGGGATCAGAACGCTCCGAACTGCTTGAAAAGCCAGATCGCCCCAGCGACGAGTACGAGGATGAAGGCCCAGCCCACGATATAGCAGCCTTTGTTCCCGGCGCGTCCCTGTTCGATCATCTTCTCGGAGAACCGGCGCTTGCTTTTCATGATCACCATGCCCGACCTGGTTTTCGGGAGGGGAACCGTCGCCGTAGGGAGCCAGTCGCCCTCGTGTTCGACGACGTTGGCCTCCCCTTGCTCGGACAATGCGATATCGGGTCGCGATCCTTCCTGGAGCCGCTTCGACACCAGGCGGGAGAAGGCGTCGAAATGCTCTTTCTGGGAGGCGGGATACGACATCACCGCCATTTCGCCCCAGTACAAACCCGGGGAAGGCTCTTCGGAATAAGCGACGAAGGAGAGCATGGCCTTGATGATGTCGCCCCGGGCCTGGGCGAGCTGGATCCTACGGGTCGTCTCGGCATCGAAGAACCCTATCTCGGCGCCGAACCTGTTTCTGACCCACGCGACAGCCGTTCCGCGCTCGTTTCTGATCTCGATCTCGAACGTATCTCCCACCAGGGTGTCCGCTCCGATAAGGATGGCGGCGTCTTTCTTCGATGCCGTTTCAAAGCGGGCATAGTATCCTTCGTAGCGCACGGCGTTCCTCCCGATCGTTTTGGTGGGCGCAAGTGTATCATGCCTTCGCCGCCGCCGTTTTTGGCGCATGGACTCCGCTTTTTTCGCGGCGCGGCGGGGAAGAGGCGGCCCGAACCCGCCGTGCGGTCGGTAATTTGCTAGTCTGTTCGCATGGAATCAACAACGCCCCGCCTGCGCGGAAACCTCGAGAAAAACGTGACCGACGGCACGCCGAACGACGTCGTCGAGCGATACGCTTCGCTGAAGAACTTGGCCGACAGGTTGGATTTCGGTGCGCTTGATGAGAACGTCGTCGTTTTGGACACGGAGACGACGGGCCTGTCGTTTTCTCACGACGAGTTGATCCAGGTCGCCGCCGCACGTATGTCCCACGGGAAGATCGAGTCCTGGTTCGTGAGCTTCGCGAATCCCGGCAAACCCATTCCCGAGGAGATCGAGCACCTCACCCATATCTCCAACAGCGACGTAGCCGAGGCTCCCGCACCGGACGAGGTGATGAGACAACTGGTCGAATTCGTTGGGGATGCCCGTATCGTGGCGCACAACGCCGAGTTCGATCGAACGTTCACCACGAAGTACCCCGCAGGCAAGGCGCTGCTCGAAAACGAATGGATAGATTCCCTCGACCTTTCCCGGATCGCCCTGCCGCGCCTGAAATCCCATCGGCTCATCGACCTCGTGAAGGCGTTCGACGCGCCGCTTTCGACCCACCGCGCCGACGCCGACGTTGAGGCGACGTGCTCTTTGTTCCGAGTGCTGTTGGCGGCCGTTTGCTCGATGCCGCGCTCCTTGGTAGCCGAGATCGCGACGATGGCGGATAAGGATCAGTGGCCGACGGTCGTCGTGTTCGACTACCTGCTGCATCATGCGCCGAGCGGGTCGCCCTTGGCCGATTCCGCGGAAACGCCTGCCGAAACGGGGGAGGCCGGATGCCAAGGGGAGAAGGCGGAAAGCGCGGCGAAAACGCCCTTGTTCTCGCTCAGATCAATGCGTCGCCAGCGCGTCAACTCCTGCCTTGTGGCCCGCCCGTCCAGCTTGTCGGGCGCGGCGGTCCTCGACGACGAGACGCCTTTGCTGGACGTTCCGTCTCGAGCCGATATCGATCGGGCTTTCAGTGCCGAAGGGTTGCTCGGTCGGATATACGGCAGCTACGATCCTCGGCCCGAGCAGTTGGAGATGGCCGAAGCGGTGCGCTCGGCATTCGAAAGGTCGAACAACCTCGTGGTCGAAGCGGGCACGGGCGTTGGGAAGTCGATGGCCTACCTGGTTCCCTCTGCACTCACATCCCTTCGCAGCGGTGTGGCCATCGGGGTCGCGACTAACACGAATGCCCTGCTCGACCAGCTGGTTTTTTCCGAGCTGCCCGCTTTGTCCCGCGCGTTGCAGCAGGAGGCTCCCGATCTTCCCGAGTTGAGCTATGCGGCGCTGAAGGGCATTTCCCACTACCCCTGCCTGCGCAAGATCGAGAAGATCGCCGCAGACGGCCCTTCGACGCGCGAAGTTGCGGGTAGGCAGCAAAACCAGGCTCCTGCCCTCGCCGCGCTGCTTTCGTACATCGAGCAGAGCGAGTTCAGCGATCTCGATGCGCTCAAAATCGACTATCGCCTGCTTCCGCGCTGGGCCATCACTACTACGAGCAACGACTGCCTCCGCAGGAAATGCCCCTATTTCGGCAGCCTCTGCTTCGGCCACGGCGCCCGTCGGCGCGCCGAGCGCTGCAACATCGTGGTGACCAACCATGCGCTGCTGTGCTGCGATTTGGCGGCCGATGGCGGGCTCCTGCCCCGTGCGGCGTGCTGGGTCGTCGACGAGGCACACGGTATCGAGGCCGAAGCCCGGCGGGCGTTCACCAAGAAGGTTGATTCCGATGCGTTGTCGCGTCTGTGCGGCCGCGTCGCCCCCTCCGGAAGCTCGCGGACGATTTTCGCCCGCGCCGAGAAGAGGGTGTCGGGAGACGTCGAGGAAAGCGGCGCTTTGTTCTACGGCCTTTCGAACAAGGCCCAGGAGGCGGGAGACGCGTTCGCGCGCGCGGCCGAGGAGTACTGCCTTCATGTGAAGGACCTCCTGTACTTCGACACCCAGAAAACCGGACGGTCGTACGAAAGCGTCGACCTATGGCTGAACGGCGAGGTGCGCCGCAGCTCGGTGTTCGCGGGTCTGAAAAGCCACGCCCTTGTCATGGTCGAAGCTGCCGAGAAGCTCGTGCGCCGCTGCCAAGACCTGGTGGCGTTCCTCGAGGGGATCGACGCCGCGGCAGAGCCTCAGCGCGAGATCGCCTCGACCGCCATCGAGCTGAAGGAGCTTATCGAGGCGTGCGACCTGATCTTCAGCAAGCAGCCGGAATCGTTCGTGTTCCAGGCGAGCCTGCTGCGGAAGAAGGACCGCCTCGGAGACTCGCTCGGTGCGATGCCGCTCGAGGTGGGGTCCATGATGCGCGACGCCTTCTACAGCCGCACGCAGTCCGTGGTCTACGCTTCGGCGACCCTGTCGGTCGACGGGCGGTTCGAGGCGTTTTCCCGAGCGGTTGGCTTGAACGAGGACGAATCGTCTTTCGCGCGCGAGCTTCAGGTCGATTCGAGCTTCGACTTCGACAACAACATGATCGTTTACGTTGCGAGCGATATGCCCGAACCGAACGCCCCGTCGTACCTGGCAGCTTTGCAGAAGCTGCTTGTCGGCGTGCACCTCGCCCAGGGGGGCTCGATGCTCACGCTGTTCACGAACCGCCGCGAGATGGAGCGCTGCTTCGACGAAGTGTGGCCGCTCATGAAGCGGGAGGACCTGCGCCTCATCTGCCAGAAGTGGGGAGTTTCCTCAAAAGCCCTGCGCGACGACTTCATAGCCGACGAGAGCTTGTCCCTGTTCGCGCTGAAGTCGTTTTGGCAGGGATTCGATGCTCCCGGATCGACGTTAAGAGGCGTCGTCATTCCGAAGTTGCCGTTCTCTCGCCCGACTGATCCGCTTTCATGCGAACGCGCCTCGCGCGATGACCGCGCGTGGTTCAAATACACCCTTCCGCAGGCCGTTATCGAAACGAAGCAGGCGGCGGGCCGCCTCATACGGAAGTCGGACGATACCGGCGTCGTCATCCTGGCCGACAAGCGCCTGGTTACCAAGAGCTACGGGAAGACCGTTCTGAACTCCCTCCAGAGCAAGACCGTGCGCATCTGTCCCACCAGCGAGATTGTTGCGTCCCTCGCGGCCATGAACGGACGCTAGTCTATGTCGACGCCGCCGAAGCACGTTCGTGCTGCCCATATCAAGCGAAATACAGAGGGAACTTCCAACGAGATATCGTTCGACGTGCTGGACGCAGCGCGGCAGTCTCTGGATGGGAAGAAGCCCGGAGCGAAGCAGAAGCTCCTTCGCCTTTCGGGGGGAGTCCCGCAGATTTCGCTCTCCTTTGGCGGCCGAGGGGATGTTTCACGTGAAACATCCCGAACCAAGGCCGAGCAGAAATCGGAGCCCTTCGAGCCGGCCGGTCGAAACTCCGAGCCCGCCCGTTCCGCAAAGCCCTCCCGCAAGCTTCGGAAGGACCGCAGCACCCTTCGGGCGAAGCGCGTCGCGGCACCGTCGGAAACGAAGGCCCCTTCTCCTGCTGCAAGCGCGCAGGACTTCCAGGGTCAGGCGGTTCTGGAAGTGGAGCGCAGGAAACGTCGCCGCACCATGAAGCGTGCCGCTCGGGCTGCGTTGGCCGTTCTCGCCGTCGCGGCCATCGCTGCCGGCGGATACGTGGGGTACACCTATGTGAAAGAGGACAAAAGCAGCGAAGCGATGTTTTCGCAGGTATTGGAAAAGATAGGGGAGACCGACGCGACGCTTGCAGCCCTCGACCCGTTCACGGAAGATCCGGTGAAGGCGGTCGAGAAAGGAACGTGGTCTGCAGCGCAATCCGATATATCGGAGGCGAGAGAATCCCTCGACGAGGCCGCCGCGCTGCTTCGCCAGCTCTCTTCTCGGCGGCTGCCGAAAGAGGTGTCCGCTTCGATGGACGCCGCTCAGCGCAACGTCGATGCCCGCACGGGGATGATCGGCGCGGCAGAGCGGGTCATGGAGAAGGCCGCCGCCGCGCAGGATCCTTTGAAGCGCCTGCGCTCTGCCTGGTCGAACCTGCAGGAAGGAGACACCCTCGCGCGCGAGGCGGCTGCCCTGTCCTCGAAAGCCGCGTCGGTCGACGAGATAAAGGACGTGCGCGAGAGGGGAGAGCGCGCAACGGAGCGCTTCAACGACGCGCTCGACGGTTTTTCCTCGGTCGCCGCCGCCGTTCCCGGGATCAAGCTCGATCCCTATATCGATTACGTCAAAGCCCGTTTGGAGGCCCTGGGCTATGCCGACGCCGCCGACGCCGCCCTCATCGAGCGGAACAAGGATGAAGCCGTCGAGCAGAACGATCTGTACACCGAGGCCGACGAGAAGGCATCGCGCCTCGCAAAGAATCTGCCTTCGTCAGTTGACCAGGTGATTCTTGATTTCGTGAAAACCCAGTCCCTCAGCGAGATCGAAGGCTACCAAGCCGCTCGTGCAGAAGCTACGCAATCGGACGCAGACCTTCGCGATTATTTGGGCGCGCAATCCAAATAGTTTATACTTTCATGCGAGTATGCGCGTCGAACAGCGCATATGAGATGAAAGGCATACTGATGGCTCAACTTTTGGATAACGTGCAGTACCTCTCTCAGGAGGTTGGACCTCGACCGGCGGGTACTGAGGAAGAGCAGCAGGCCGCTCTCTACATTGCCGATCAGATGCAGAAGGAGTCGGGTTTCGCCGCAGTGATCGACGATTTCTCGACTTCCATCGAATCGAGTTTCGTTCGCGGCGTGTGCGCCGCCCTCATCATCGTGGCGACCATCCTGGGCATCGCCCTGCCCGCGCTGTCTATCGGCGTGCTGATCGTCACGATCATCGCGGCCGCGGTGTTCGCGCTGGAGAGCCTTGATCGTCCGTACCTGTCCAGTCAGCTGGGCAAAGGGGTATCGCAGAACGTCGTGGCCAAGTATGCTCCCGACCAGCA
The DNA here is from genome assembly GCF_000814825.1 of Berryella intestinalis. Lineage (NCBI taxonomy): Bacteria > Bacillati > Actinomycetota > Coriobacteriia > Eggerthellales > Eggerthellaceae > Berryella > Berryella intestinalis. The sequence continues at coordinate 1,953,065 of NZ_CP009302.1, read as the reverse complement.
GGAGGGGCTGCCGCGCCGCAGTCGCAAGATCATCCTGGTCGCGCACTACGATTCGGGGCGCGTCCGTCCGGCCTACCTGCGCTTCGTCGAGAACATCCCCGCTCCGATGCCGCAGATCTGCTCTGGTGCCGTCGTCGCCGTCCCGGTTCTGACGCTGCTGCGCCAGCTTATCGCCCCCCAGGGGCCGGGCGCCGTGTTCTTCAACCTCCTTCTCGTCGTGGCCCTCGTCGGCTGCGTCGTTCTCGTCGCGCGAACGGTGATCGCCCGCATGGCGCCTTTCAGCGAAGGTGCGAACGACAACGCCAGTGGTGTCGCGGCCCTGCTCGAAGTCGCCCGCCGCGTGGGCGGAGGCGGCTCCAACGGTTCGGATGCCCGCATCCAGGGGTACGACGCCGCTCGCGAGCAGGGTCTGATCGACGATGAGACCGAAGTCGTCTACGAAGCCCCCGTTTCCGATTCGGCACAGGTCGCGGGTGTTGCAGACGAGCCCGCACGCCGATCCGCACCTTCCGCTTCCGTTTCGGCAGGCGCTTCCGACGACAGTCCCTTGAGCGCCGCGAAGGCCGCCCTCGCCGCTTTCACGGGCGCCCCCGGCGCGGTGTGGACCCCGCAGGACGAGCGCGCCGCCTCGAGCGCTCCGTCTCCGGAACCTTCCGCCGAAGCCGCTCCGGTCGCGATCACCGATGAGTGCGCCTCGGTCGAGGAGCCGTCAGTGTCGGAGGTCGCTCCCGTCGATGGGGAAGCGGCCGTTGTCGCTGCAGAGCCCCCGGTCGTTTCCGCAGAACCCGCGACCGATGCGTCGGTCCCCGCCTGGTTCGTCGCGGCGCAACAGAAAGCCCGCAAGTCCGATTCCGAGGTGGACGAGTCCCTCCGCTCTCGCTATGCGGATGCCGGGGAGGAGGCTTTGGCCCAACGGGAGGCCCAGGCCGCGCTTGACGCTTCAGCCGCATCCGAGGGTGCCGCCTCCGAAGGATCCGCCCTCGAGGCGAGCTCCACCGAAAGCGCTTGGCACACCATCGAAGCCGACGAGGTGGCCGGCGACGAGCCCGGTTCCGATGCGCAGCCTGCTGAATCGGTCATGATGGCGCAAGGGGAGCAGCCCGCATCTGTCGAAGAGGCCCGATCCGTCTCCGATTCCGCCGAGGCTCTGGACGCGCTGTACTCGTCTGGGGAAGCCGCGGCTCCGGAGGGCGGAAACGCAGTGGTAGAGGATGTTCCGGCCGAGGTCATCAGCACCGAGAGCTATTTCTCGCCCAAGCTGCTGGGCGAGGAGGCCCCCGTCGATCGCGAGGCCCTGTCCGCGGAGTTCGCCAGCCTCATCGAGCAGAAGAAGGCGTCGGAACCCATCCTTCCTCCCGACGAGAACCTCACCGAAGGAGCCTTCGAAAGCAACGTCCCCGAACCGGGGTTCATGAAGAACTGGCCCGAAGGCAGCGCCGAGCTTACCGGCAGGATCGATGTGACCGATCTGGATATCCCCGCATCCGAGTCGCTTGTGGACGCGAAGCCGGTTATCACGCCTGTTTCGCCCGCTATCGAGCTTCCCCAGGTAGCGACGCCGGCCGCCGATGCGGTCGAGCCCAGCAAGCAGCCCGCCCCCCTCGCCGACCAGCCTCCCGCCTCGGCGGTCGCGCGCGGTCTGGACCGAGTGCCCGTGATCGACCCCGCCGCCATCGCAGCGGAGCATCCCTCCAAATCGGGTGTGATTCGCGGGATGCGCACGGTTCTCCCGTCCGTCTCCGGCACCATCACGCGCGTGAACACCGATGAAGCCTCGCCGGTTTCCACGGTCGGGTCGTTCGTCGCGGGCGCGACGGGATCCATCACGCCGGTAGGGGAAGAGCTGCTCGAGGGCGCGTCCCCGGAGGAGATCTACGTTGACGACGCCGACGACTCGGGCATCGAGGAGAACTTCACCGATTCGGGAGCTCCCGCCGGACCGGGTTACGTCGAGATGCCCAAGAGCCGCTTCCAGCGCTTTATGGATCGCCTGGGCTTCTCGAGCAAGAAAGAGGATCTGAAGGAGACTCCCCAGGAATGGCTCGACGTCGAAGAGGATTTCGATGCCCGCGAGACCGGCCGTGCGCGCGGAGGATGGGAGAGCTTCCGCAACGAGTCGGAAGGCTACGATTCGAAGCCTCGTGCCCGCAAGGCCGACGCCGACGATCCTTCGGTTCCTGCCGCTAAGAAGCCTACCCAGGTCAGCAATGGAGTGGCGTCTGCACCCGAGGCGTACACCGAGGATGGCGGCTATCTGCTCGTGGACGATTCCGCGCTCGAGCCCGACGCCCCTTACAGCGAGATCGAACCGAATAGGTCCTGGAATACGAGGAAGTGGAACGGCGGCGCGTTCTCGCGCGTGCAGCTTGGCCGGGTCGATACGAAATCCAAGGTCGAGGATGCAGCGGAGGACGAGGCCGTCAAAGAGCCGGTGTCGGCGCCGCTTCCCGAGGTGGCTGCCGAGCTGAACGAAGAGATCAGCCAGATCTACCACTTCAACAACCCTGATTTCACGACCGAGATCTGGTTCGTCGCCTTGGGCTCCGAGATCGGGCGGCGCGACGGTATGCGCGCGTTTCTAGACAAGTACGCTTCGGAGCTGCGCGGGTCCATCATCATCGACATCGACTCGATCGCGGCGGGCAAGCTGGCGCTCGTCCAGGAAGAGGGGACCATCCGCAAGGTGAAGCCCTCTTCGCGCATGAAGCGCTACATCCAGAAGGCTTCGCGGGTCACGGGCAAGAAGATAGACTCGGTTTCGCTGCCTTGGAACGAGTCGGCGGTAACCGTGGCCTCCCGCCGAGGCCTGCAGGGAATGCACCTGGTGGGCGTCGAGGCGGAGGAAGTCGCGCTGTCGGCTACCAGCGAAGACGTGATCGAGAACGTGTCTGAGGACGTGTTGTCGGAGAACACCGACTTCATCGTGGAGCTGGTCAAGAGCATCTAGCCCTCTTCCGCGAACGTAACCGCCGTGTTCCGATCGTTCGCGGCGAGATGACGAGAAGCACACCGAAGGGTCCGGTTCCGTTGGAATCGGACCCTTCTTATTGTGTGGGCGGAGTTATTTCCCCAAGGATTGCAGCTCCTCGACGATGCCGCGGCCGAGCGGGCCTTTCAGAAAGTCGGGCACGGCTGGAACGAACCTATCGTACGGCACGCTGCCAAGCACGGCCGTCACGCCCGATGCTACGAATCGCAGTGCTATGAGGTCGTTCTCGGCGAGCTCGAGCCGCCCTCCTTCGGTATCAGCTGCTTCAAAGTATGTATTGGATGAAGATCTTCATGACAACAGGACAAGTCTTATAATTATCGGGACATGTCCCGATAATGTCCTATATTGGGACATTACCATCCTCTCATCGGAGGGCGTTTATGGCCGGCCTGCGCGAAATTCCCCAAAAAGAAGACCTCAGCTGCGAATTCAAGAGCGATCTGAGGAGATTGCCGGACGGCGAGCTCATTGACGCCGTGGTCGCTCTTAGCAACACCGACGGAGGCGTCGTGTACCTCGGCGTCGAGGACGACGGCACGCCTACCGGAATCCATGAAACACATGCTGATGCCACGGGGCTTTCGGCCCTCATATCAAACAAGACGATGCCTCCCGTCCCCGCGCGGGTCACCATGCTACGGCTTTCCGAGGATGGATCGCCGAACGAGGAGGGTGTGCAGGTCATGGCCCTCGAGGTGCCGAAGTCCACGGCAATCGTTGCCTCGAAGGACGGGAAGATTCTACGGAGGCTAATCAAAGCAGACGGGTCCCCGGAAAGCGTCCCGATGTACCCGTACGAGATAATCACGCGCCTTTCGACCATCGGGCAGCTCGATTACTCGTCGCTTCCCTTACCGGACGCGGACATGGATGACTTTAGCAGAGAGGAACTGGCTCGTTTGAGGGACATTCTCTCGCGAAGCCGGAACAACGGAGACCAGGCTCTCCTCGAACTGCCTGATGACGAGATGCTGAGCGCGCTTCGCATGGTGACGATGGTGGACGGCAGGAAGGTCCCTACGGTCACCGGAATCCTTCTCGCGGGGAAGTGCGAGGCCATTGCCCGCTGCGTGCCCACCTCGGGAGCTGCGTTCCAGGTTCTCGAGGGGACGGAGGTGCGGGTCAATCAGGACTTCGACCAGCCTCTGCTCTACACGATCGAAAAGATGAGAGCAATGCTTGAGCCGTGGAATCCCGAGCGGGAATACGAGGAGGGTCTGTTCAGGCAACCTGTGCCCGAATTCGACCACAGGGCGTTCAGAGAGGCTCTTGTGAACGCCTTCGGCCACAGGGATTATGCCTCCTTGGGTAGGGTGCGCGTCCTTGTTGACGACGAGGGGCTCACGATATCGAACCCTGGAGGATTTGTGGAGGGCGTCACCATCGACAACCTGCTGACCGTCGAACCTCATGGACGGAACGAGTGCCTGATGGGAGCCTTGAAGAGGATCGGACTCGCGGAGAAAACGGGGCGTGGCGTTGACAGGATTTACGAAGGATCGCTCTATTGCGGGCGGCCGCTTCCGGATTATTCCGCTTCGACATCTGCCAACGTCACGGTGTTCATCGCAAGAAGCGCCCCCGATAAGCTGTTCATGCGGATGATCAACGAAGAGCGTGAGAGAACGGGGAGGCCGCTTTCCCTTAGATCGCTCCTTGTCCTGGATGCCCTGAAACGGCAGAGGAGGCTAATGCTCACCGATCTGTGCTCCCAAATCCATGCAACCGACTCCGTGACGCGCTCCACTGTCGAGAACCTTGTCGAGGCGGGTCTCGTCGAAGGAGTAGGGAACGCCAGCGGTCGCGCCTATATGCTCAGCGGCAGGGTATACTCGCGGTCCGGCAAGGACGCCGACTTCGTGCGCCAATCCGACATCGACAAAATCAGATACCCGGAACTCATAATGAAGCTTGCGCACCAGCAGGGCGGGACAATCAAGAGGCGCGATGTCGAGCAGCTTTTGCATCTGCATACGAAACAGGCGTACCGCGAGCTTTCGAAGCTCGTCGATGCCGGAGAGCTCGTATCTGTCGGGCGTGGCCCCGGAGCTCATTACGAGGTCGCCTGGTAGATCAATTTCCGCGACACTATCAGGACATATCCTGATAGTGTCGCGATTTATCCCTTCTAGTCGACAATGCGGTGGATTCGGAATGCCCGCTTTGAAGCCGCAATACCGACAGACCCATCTCGAAAGCGATGCAGCCAAGGATGGCCTTAGGGAGGATTTTCGGTGACAAGGCTGTGCGATGCGCTATACTGTCACTCGCTTAGTTGCGGGCGTGATTCAATGGTAGAATTTCAGCTTCCCAAGCTGACCACGCGGGTTCGATTCCCGTCGCCCGCTCCACGAATTCTAGCCGATCCTCCCAGGGTCGGCTTTTTCATTACGGGCAAGGAGCCGCTTCATGGAGCGCAGCAATCTTAAGGGGTTCGTCTTCGATCTGGATGGAACGCTGCTCGATACGCTTCCCGACCTGGTCGTCCTTACCAACGAAACGCTTTCCCGACACGGGTATCCCACGCACAGCACCGAAGCTATCTGCGGTTTCGTGGGGAAGGGCGCTGCCATGCTCATACGCCGCGCCCTTCCGGCCGAATGTTCCGATGCCGAGGTCGATGCGGTGGTTGCCACCTGGAGGGAGCTGTTTCCCTCTTTGGGGCATGCGAACACCAAGCCGTACGAGGGCGTACCCGAGCTCCTGCGCGAGTTGAAGGGCCGCGGGTGCCGCCTCGCGGTGCTGTCGAACAAGTTCGACGCAGGCACGCGGGAGGTCATAGCCGCGCATTTCCCCGGCGTGTTCGACGAGGTGCACGGCGAATGCACGGACTATCCGCGCAAACCCGATCCGACCGGGCTGGAGAAAACCATCGTCCAGCTGGGTTGCGATCCGTCAGAGGTGGGATATGTGGGCGACTCGGGAACCGACATGGAGGTGGCGGTGCGCGCGCATGCGGCGCCGCTCGGCGTATCATGGGGTTATCAGTCGCGTGCGACCTTGATCGAAGGCGGCGCCCGGGTGATCGTCGATCATCCGCGCGACCTGCTTGTTTGGGCTCAGAACTAGGAGGGCTGACATGCCGGATTATCGCGAGAAGCTTGATTTGTGGATCGACCGCGTCGAGGATGCGGCCCTTGCGGCCGAGCTGCGCTCTATGAGGGACGCCGGCGACGATGCCGCCATCGCCGACGCGTTCTTCAAGGATCTCGAGTTCGGAACCGCGGGCCTGCGGGGCGTGATCGGTGCGGGCACGAACCGCATGAACCTCTACACGGTGGGTCGCGCCACGCAGGGTTTGGCCGACTACCTCAATGCCCATTTCGAGCAGCCTTCGGTGGCCATCGCCCGCGACAGCCGCAACAAAGGCGAGCTGTTCGTGCGCCACGCGGCCGCGGTTCTGGCGGCAAACGGCGTGACGGCGCATGTGTACCCCCGCATCGAGCCCACCCCGGCCCTTTCGTTCGCGGTGCGCGACCTGGGCTGTTCGGGCGGAATCTGCATGACGGCTTCGCACAATCCCGCGCCGTATAACGGCTACAAGGTGTACGGCCCCGACGGTTGCCAGATCACCAGCGAAGCCGCTTCCGACATCTCCTCCGTTATCGCGAAGGTCGATCCCTTCTCCGGGGTGAAGACCGTCTCGTTCGACGAAGGGGTGGAAGCCGGCCTTATCCGATGGATCGGCGAGGACACGCTCGATCGGTACATCGATGCCGTGGCCGCCGCGGGCATCGACCCCGGATCGGAGGCCGACCTCAAGGTGGTGTACACGCCGCTGTGCGGATGCGGCCGCGAGTGCGTCGAGCGCATCCTCGACCGCATCGGCGTGACCGACGTGGTCGTCGTACCCGAACAGGGCGAGCCGAACGGCAACTTCCCCACGTGCGAGTACCCGAACCCCGAAGAGCGCGCCGCTCTGCAAAAAGGCATCGACCTGTGCGAGCAGGTGCGGCCCGACTTGCTGCTGGCAACCGACCCCGACGCCGACCGCGTGGGCGTGGCGGTGAAGGATGAGGGCGAATACGTCCTGCTCACCGGCAACGAGATGGGCGTGCTGCTTCTCGACTACCTGGCCCGCCGCGCGGTGGAGGAGGGCGGCGCCCTCGATGGGAGAATCGCCGTGACCACGATCGTGTCGTCCACCATGGTGGACGCGCTTGCGGGGAAGTACGGGTTTTCGGTTCGGCGCGTGCTGACCGGGTTCAAGTACATCGGCGAGATCATCGGCGAACTCGAGGCCTGCGGCGAAGAGGGGCGCTTCCTCTTCGGATTCGAGGAGAGCTACGGGTACCTGAACGGCACGTACGTGCGCGACAAAGACGCCGTGGACGCCTCGATGCTGATCTGCCAGATGGCGCGGTACTACAAAGCGCGGGGGATGAACCTCGCGCAAGCCATGTGCGCGCTCTACGAAGAGCACGGGTATTTCCGCAACAAGACGCTGTCGTTCTCGTTCCCGGGCGCGGACGGGGCGGCCAGCATGGCCGACCTCATGGCCTGCCTGCGAAACGATCCCCCTACCTGCCTTGCGGGCCGCATCGTGGCCGAGAGGGTCGATTACCAGCCCGGAGAAAAGGGCCTGCCGCCCGCGAACGTGGTGGAATTCATCGTGGAGGGCGGGCACAAGGTGGTGTTCAGGCCCAGCGGAACCGAGCCGAAGGTGAAGGCATATCTGTTCGCGAGCGGGCCAAGCGCCTCGGCTGCCGATGCGGTGGTTTCCGAGCTGGGCGACGATGTGCGCGGCTTCGTCGACAGGTTCTGCTAGAGGCTGAGGGCCAGGAGGTCTTCGGGAGTTACCGAAAGCGCATCGGCGAGGCGGATGACGAGGGAAAGCCTCGGATCCGCCTCGCCGCTTTCTATCTTGTCGAGGAAGGGCCTGCCGATGCCCACCATCATTGCGAACGTCTGCTTGGTGAGGTGCTGTTCTGTCCGCAGGCGCCTGACGTTGTATCCCAAAGCGGCGCCGAGTTCCCCAGCAGGGGGTTCGGGCGTGTGAGCGAAGGGCGTGTCGATGCGGTAATCCATGAGGCTAGCGTAACTTCGCCGTTACACATCGATGTAATCCAGCGATTACACTGTGTTCCCCTTGTCGCTCCGGGATGCCCGTTCTATGGCGAAAGGGTCGGGGTGGTAAGATAAACGGGTTCGATCATCGACCGCGTATCCGGGCGTCCGACGGCTTCACACTGAACGCCGAGCCGATTGCCTTGCGGGTTTTGAATGCACAGAGCGGGCTTTCGCCCGCGCTTGAAGGAGATTACATGGCAGGAAAGCACGCTCGGAAAAAGAACGAGAAACCGAGCCCGAAGACCCACTCCGTCGCCGACGGCGCAGAGCAGGGTTCCTTCAAAGCCGCCTTCGACTACGATTCCTCGTCGACCCCGCGTGCCGCAGCGCAAGCGTATGCGCGCGATGCCGCTCAGTACTCGACGCGCCGCAAGAAGAAGATGAGCCGCGGCAAGCGGATCGCCCTGGGCGTGTTCATCGCCCTCGTCGTGGTGTTGGCGGGCGTCGGAACGGCGGTTGCCCTCTACGTGAACTCGATCAACGCGACGTTGGCGGGCAACAAGACGGATCAGGAGATCGCCGAGATCAACGAAGCGCTCGCGCCCGTGAAATCGAACCTGACCGAGCCGTTCTACGTCATGCTGGTGGGCTCGGACGAGCGCGAGGACAACGACGAGATCGGACGCCGTTCCGATACGAACATCGTGGTGAGGGTCGATCCGAAGACCAACACGGTGTCGATGGTGTCCATCCCGCGCGACACCGCGATCAATCTCAGCGAATACGGAACGGTGAAGTTCAACGCTGCGTACACCTTCGGAGACACGGCCGGTTCGATCAAGCAGGCGTCCGAGATGCTCGGGGTGGATATCTCGTATTATGCCGAGATCAACTTCACGGGTCTGATCGGTCTCGTCGATGCCGTCGGCGGCGTCGACGTGGATGTCGACGAGCGAATCGACGACCCCGATGCCGGCCCGGTGGTGATCGAAGCGGGCCGCCAGCACCTCGATGGCGAAGCGGCGCTCGTGTTCGCCCGCAGCCGCGCCTACGCCGACGGAGACTACACGCGCGTTTCCAACCAGCGCAAGCTCATCCAGGCGATCGTCACCAAGATCGAGGGGCTTCCCGTAACCGAGATGCCCGGCATGATCCAGGCCGCGGCCAAGTGCGTTACCACGAACCTGAAGGTCACCGACATCATCGGGCTGGCCCAGGCGATCAAGGACAACGGGGATATGACCATCTATTCCGCGACGGTTCCCTCGCTGCCCGCCCAGTACAACGGCGCATCGTACGTGTTCGCCGACTACGATGCGATCAAGAAGATGATGGCCGCGGTCGACGCGGGGCTCGACCCCAGCACGGTCACCACCGAGAAGACCCCCGAAATGCTGATGGCGGAGTACCAGCAGCGGGTGGCCGGCACTTCGACGCGCTCCGGAACCACCGTGTCGCCGTCGTCGGGGTATTCGTCGAACGCGTATTCGAACACGTACTCGAACTCGAGTCAGTATTCGGGGCAGACGTACGGCAATGGAACGGGCAACGGCGGGTATGCGAACACCGGCTCGAACGGGAACGGGTCCTACGGCACTTCGTCGTAGGACCCGTTTCGGCGGGCGGGAAGAAGACCGTTGCCCTTCCCGATTGAATGAATGAGCGGTTCGTCCTGCGGCGAAGCGCCGCGGAGGCCGGATTAGCGCGTGCTGTAGCCGTCGGGGTTGTTTGACTGCCAGCGCCAGCTGTCGGCGCACATGCGGGCCAGGTCGAACCGGGCTTCCCATCCCAACTCGTCGCGGGCCTTGTCGCAGGCAGCGTAGTTGACGGCGATGTCTCCGGCGCGGCGGGGCTTGATCTGGTAGGGGATCTCCTTCCCGCATGCCTGCGAGAACGCGTGCACTACATCGAGAACGCTCGATCCCGTGCCCGTGCCCAGGTTGAATATCCCCACGCCCGAGCGCGTCCCGTTCTCCTGCGGCGTACCTTCGATGGATCCCAGCCCGATGGCCTTTCCGGTTCCCACCTTGCCGCCCATCCAGCGCAGCGCGGCCACATGCCCGCGCGCCAGGTCGACCACATGGATGTAGTCGCGCACACCGGTTCCGTCCGGGGTGTCGTAGTCGTCTCCGAACACGCCGACGCTTTCCAGCTTGCCCACCGCCACCTGCGCAACGTAGGGCAGCAGGTTGTTGGGGATGCCCTTGGGGTCTTCGCCGATCAGGCCGCTTTCGTGGGCGCCGATGGGATTGAAGTAGCGCAGCAGCACGACGTTCCACTCGTTGTCTCCCACGTAGAGGTCGGTGAGGATCTGCTCGAGCATCGACTTCGTCTGCCCGTAGGGGTTCGTCGCATTGTGCTTGGGGCAGGCTTCGGTTATGGGGATGAACTCGGGCTCGCCGTACACGGTGGCGCTGCTGGAGAACACGATGTTCTTCACGCCGTGCGTCCGCGCGACGTCGCAGAGGACGAGCGTCCCCGCGATGTTGTTCCAGTAGTATTCCAGGGGTTTCTGCACGCTTTCGCCCACGGCCTTGAACCCTGCGAAGTGGATGATGGCGTCGATCTCGTTTTCGGAGAAGATGCGCTCCAAAGCCGCGCGATCGAGGATGTCGTTCTCGTAGAACCGGAGGCGGTCGTCTTCGACGCCGGTGATGGCGCGTACGCGATCGAGCGCTGCGGCGCTGGAGTTGCTGAGGTCGTCCACCACGACGACCCGGTACCCTTCGTCCAGAAGCTCGACGCAGGTGTGGCTTCCGATGAAGCCCGCACCTCCGGTGACCAGCACCGTGATCTCGTTTTGGTTTTGGGCGAGGTTTTTGTTGGCCATGACGTTTCCTCCCGAGGTCGGAATCGGTTGTCATTCAACGATTAATTAGGGCGCATACTATGGTATCAGGGGCGCGCGGGCTGTGAAGAGTGTAACCTTGGTTCCAACATAAACACTGCCACACTGTCGAAAGGAGCGCTATGAACGATTTCGCCTTCTACTCTCCGACCGAGTTCCACTTCGGCCGCACGGCGACCGACGACATGGGGAGCGCCCTGAGCGCAGCGGGCTTCAAGCGCTCGCTGGTCGTGTACGGTCAGGGCTCGGTGAAGCGCTCGGGAGTGCTCGACCAGGTGAAGGGATCCCTGACCGGGGCCGGCATCGATCTGGTCGAACTGGGCGGCGTGCGCCCGAACCCCGACGTGTCGTTCGTGCGCGAGGGAATCGGGCTCGTACGCGAACGGGAGCTCGACAGCGTGGTAGCCGTGGGCGGCGGCAGCGTCATCGACGCCGCCAAGGCCATCGCCTTCGGCGTGTACTACGAAGGCGACGTGTGGGATATCTTCGCGAAGGGGCTTCCCATCACCCGCGCCCTTCCCATCGCAACCCTCGTCACCATCCCGGCGGCGGGCTCGGAGGCATCCGCTTCGTGCGTTATCAGCAACGATGAGGAAGGCCGCAAGGTGGGCGTGGGCGGCGACGCCTTCCGTCCGCGCTTCGCCTTCATGAACCCCGAGCATACGTTCAGCCTCCCTCCGTACCAGACCGCAGCAGGCGTGACCGACATGTTCGCCCATATCTGCGAGCGCTATTTCAGCGGCCTGGGAACCGTGACGGTTACCGACGGCATCGCCACTTCGCTTATGCGCACCCTGATCGAGCACGGTCCGCGCGTCATCGAAGACCCCGAGGACTACGAGGCTCGGGCGAACATCATGTGGGTGGGCATGCTGGCCCACAACGACATCGCCGGGTGCGGCCGGGGCCTTAAGCCCGGGGGACGTGCGGGCGGATGGGAAAGCCACGGCCTAGAGCATGAGGTGTCGGCGCATTTCGTCGAGGTGACGCATGGCGCGGGTCTGGCGGTCATCATGCCGAACTGGATGCGCTACGTGTGGCCCGCCGACCCCGACAGGTTCCTGTCGTATGCGCGCGACGTGTTCGGCATCGAGCCCATCGACGACACGCCCGATGCGATCCGCGACGCGATCGAGATCGCGATAGACGAGACCCAGGAGTTCTTCATGTCTTTGGGCATGCCCTCGTCGCTGAGCGAGTTCGGAATCGGCGAAGGGGACATCGAGACCCTCATCGGAACGCTGGAGAAGACCAAGGGCGCGCGGTTCGGCGCGTTCAGGCCCCTGGATATGGACGATTCCCGCGAGATCTACCGCATGTCGCTTATGCCCCACGAGCCGAACGTGTGGGAGACTGAGGAAGAGCACGAGGCGTAAGCGGGACTACGCCGCCGCGCGCATCCCTTGGGCTTGCGGCGCTTACTGGGTGTATTCTTCCAGGTAGTCGATAAGCTCCTGACGCGAATGAAGGTCCGTTTTCGCGTAGATCCGCTTGATATGCGCGTGAGCCGTGCCCTGGCTGATGAACAGGGTTTCGGCCACGCGCTTTTGCGTATAGCCCTGGGCATAGAGCGCAAGCACCTCTACCTCGCGTTCGGACAGCAGGAACTGCTGCCCCATCTGCTGGGCGCTCTGCCTCATCAGCTCCTCGCGGGTCTGGGCCGATTCCGAGTCGTTGTCCAGGCCCATCAGCTTGGTGAGCGCCGAGGGGCTCAACTCGCGCTGGCACGAGCGGCAGTCGCCCTCGCACGAAGGGGCGTCCTCGGTCTGCGCCTGCCTTTCCACGTGAAGGAACTGAATGAACACGATCTGGGCCGAAACCAGCAGGATCGCGCTCATGACGGAGAGCAGCAGCCCATTGTCCAGCGCGAGGGGCGCAAGTGCCAAGATGGACAGGCGCATGACGGCGCGGCACCCGATCCACACGATCCAGCCCGCACAGGTGTAATAGTACGGGTCGCGCCAGCCCGCGCTCATGAACGCGAGGGATACGTACCAGGTGAAGCCCACCATAAGGGCGTTGAGCGCCGTGGTGGGGACGGCGCCGATCCGCAGGGCGTCGGGAAATACCGAGTACAGCACCAGCGCGATCGCGGCCAGCAGCTGCATGGTGACGAACATGCCGACGGTGGTGGTGCGCTCCGATCCGCGCAGCGTGGCCACGACGACGAGCGCGCAGCAGGCGATGACCACCAGCGGGTAGGCGATGCGCGTCGCGGGGTCGAACACGATGGAGGTTCCATCGGGGTAGCCGCGCAGAAAGCCTATGACGATCGACAGGGCGCCGATGCCCACGGCGGTGGCCATGAGGAACTGGCGCCTTTGGATCTCGGTTTTCGAGAAGGTGAAGTAGTCGGACTCGAATTTCCGTCCCTCGATGTGCTTGGGGATCGTGCGGGTGCGCGCCGCGAGCCTCAGCGGGTACTGGAGCAGCACGATCGAGGCGGACAGCGCCATCTCGAGGAAGTCGGGCAGGATGGACAGCGCGTACAGGAGCACTTCGCTGAGCGCGAGCGAGGTGAACACGTAGACCACCGCCACAACGGTGTTCGTTTCGCGCGCGCGGCGCAGCCAGTAGAAGATGCACAGCGATGCCGAAAGGCTCACCAGCGCCCCGATGGCCAGGCGCATTCCGGGGAAGGGCTCGCCCAGGGCGTACATGAGGGCCATGGCGAACCCCGAGAACGACTCGACGGCGATCGTCGCCAGCATGAGCCGGTTCACGAAGCGCTTCTTCAGCGGGGTCTTCCGCCGGGTTATGGCGGCGAGGAAGATGCCCAGGACAGCCAGCGCGATGAGCATGCTGCTGTCGGTGAGCGTGCCGTCGTCGGTGCGCGCGTAGCCCCCGTACGATGCGGTGAGCAGCCCGACGCGCGCAATGACCAGTCCCGCCACCAGCGGGATCAGGGCCGAGAATCGCTCCGTCAGGCCTTTGAGATCGCCCGGGCCCTCAAGGTACGACCCTGCGGCACCCGGGGCCGTCGCTCCCTCGGTGCTTCTTCCGTCTCGCGACATGCATCCTCCCCCGAGCCGTCTTGCGGCTCATGCACGTTTGTTGGCGGTTATCCTCAAAGAGGGTAGGCATTCCATAGCCGTTGAACGAGTATACAATGCGGGCTGGTTCATCTGAGCCGTCCGCCGGTACGTTATTCTAGCGCGTATTCGGTGAAAGCGAGAGGTTTATATCGAGGGGGACGTATGCCGTCTACTGACGAGCGAGCCGAGAAGTTCGACGAAATCGAAGATCCGGTGCGCGATGTGTTCAACGAGCCGCAGGAGCGCGCCGTGATCCGCACGCAGGATGTTTACCAGATGGAAACCGAGGTGGGCACGATCGGGTACTCCGACGCCCTGCTTTCGGTCATAGCGAGCTACACCAACAGCGGGCGCCCCGAGGGCTACAACGCCCAGTGCATGGTGGGCAAGTCGAAGAAGGGCGAAACCGCGCTGCGCCTGTTCGCCGTGATCGACCCGGAAACCGAGACGTTCGTTCGCGCGGGGTTCCAGTCCCGGGGCTGCCTGGCCGTGACGGCTTGCGCGAGCATGGTGTGCACCATGATCGAGGGCAAGACGTTTGACGAGGCCCTCTCCATCAAGCCGGACGACATCGCCGCCGCGCTGGGCGGCGTTCCCAGCGACAAAACGTACACCCCGCACTTCGCGACCGAGGGTGTGCGGGCCCTGGTGGGGGACTTCTGGTTCAGGCAGGGCATGTCGCTTGCCGAGTTCAACGCCCGAAAGCTGTGCGACGACGGCTCCATCTCGTGCATCCTGTGCGAGAACTGCTCGCTTCGCTCGTTTCGGGTGGAGAAGCTGGTCGACGGGCTCTCTTCCGCCGCACCCGCCGATCGCGGGGTCGAAGGCGGTCCGCGCGTTCCGATCGCTGCGGCTGTATTCGGGGACGCCGGCGACGGATCGGCCGCACTCGATGGGGCTTCTCCGGCTTCCGCAGACGTTGCTGCAGGCGCCGCGCCGGAGGCGACCGGTAGCGCGGCGGCTCTCGCCGAGCCGGCCGACGAGCCGTGTGAAGACCCCGAGAAGCGTGCGATCCTCGAGAGCAACGCGCTTGCCCGCGCTTTCGACCATGTGCGCAAGCAGTCGGCCGAGGGCCGTCTGGTGTGCGCCGCGCACTGGACCGACCTGGGCATCGTGCCGGCGCATATGACCGAAGACGAATTCGAGATGGCGGTGTACCACTACGTGTCCGAGCACGGCTGCGAGGAGGAGAAGCCCGAGCAGGCCGCAGCGGAGAAGAACCCGCATATCGAAAGCCGGTTCAGGACGGCCACGCGCCCGGTGGGCGTGCCGCGGTTCTTCGATCGGTCGCGCAAGGAGCGCACCGACGCCGACGAGGCCGCCGAATTCGATGCGGCGCCCCTGGCTGACGGGGAGGGCCGCAAGCCTTCGGCCGAACCCCTCCGCCCGATCGAGACGCATAACGATACCGTGCACGACCAGGTGTTCGGCTCGCTGAAGCTTCCCGAGGGCTACAAGCTGGTCCAGCGGGACGGCGAGTGCGTTATGGTGCCCCTCGAAGACGAGGACCGGTTCGTCCCCTTGACCGTCGAATGCTCGACTATCGCCGTGCTGGAGGGGGCCTACGAGTACTACCTGTACGATACGCGCTCGATGACCTCGTCGTTCGCCCACTGGGCGTTTCTCGCGGCGGAGGATAACGACGAGGTCACGTTCGTGGACTGCGTGCGCGAGGAGTCGCGCATGTACCCGCGCCCCATGGCCGCGAGCGGTTTTTCCAACCGCCCCTTCAACAAGACCCTCGAAGAGGTCGAGCAGATGTGGAAGGCGGTAAGCGAATCGGGCCGCTATCCCGACATCCAGCGCACGGTCGCTTCCAATGGCGACATGTTCTTCTTCTCCACGAAGCACCTCGCTCCCGACTATGCCGCCTCGCTTGCCGAATGGGCGGCGGTGGGCCGCTCGATGAGCGTGTAGGGCCCTCCCGATCGAAACCCGCCGCGGCCTCACGAGCCGCGGCGGGTGCGCCTTCAGCGCGATCTCCCCCATCGCATCGTTCTCCCGGCCGAACCCCGTCGTTCGGCCGGGTTTTTTTCGCCCTGAAACGCAATCGCCCCGCCTTCAACGGAAGACGGGGCGACCTTGTTAGAGCGACCGGAGCGGCCGTTCTACAAGCTAGGGAAGGAGGCCGAGCTTATCGAGGTCGGCCTTGACGTCGGCCATGCCGTACTCGTCCAGGCATTCGCGCGTCGGGCAGCCGAGCTTCTCGTCCCAGCCGAACTTCGCATAGACCATGGTGAGGGCCTTCTGGAAGTCGTCGCGGTCCATCTTGTCGGTGCCTTCGGTGAACGCTTTTTTATCGGCGTCTTTGGTGAACACCCACTCGGTGATCTTGTCGTGATCGTCGCGCAGGTTGTTGTTGCCCAGGGCACCGTCGGACTTGGCCATGCCGCGCACGGTAGCTGCGCGCTGGAGGGTCATGATCTTGGCTCCGGCCTTGTACAGGTCGTCGGTGGTGGTGTCGATGCCGGTCACCGCCGTGAAGAACTTGGCCTCCAGATCGAGGTCGCCGCGGTAGTCGCGGGTCTTGGAGGGGCTCATGGTCATCGGCCACACCCAGTTGCACAGGGTGAGCGAGTCGTGCAGGACGTCGGTCACGATGCTCCACCAGGCGAAGTTCGCCTTGTAGTCGTTCATGGGCGTGTAGTTCTTATCCTTGTCGATGGCCTCTTCGCTGCCCCAGACTTCCTTGGCGATCTGCTGCTTCAGCTCGAAGGGCAGGCCGCATCCCTGGAAATTGACGGCGGAGTGGATCATGTCGTCGCGGTTGAACATCATGTTGTACACCGCGCCGACCTGGCCGAAGCACTCGATGGAGTGGTGGACCGGCCAACCGCGGTAGTTGATGAGCTGGGAAGCGACGGTGTCGAACCACTTCATGTCGTCCCAGCGCTTGCACCACACGATGGGGCCGTGGCCGATGTAGGACATCTCGTTGTCGTTCTGCGCGATGTGCTTCAGCACGTCGACCATGAGGCTGGGATCGTTGGTCTTGAACTTCTCCCAGTCGAACATCTCGTACTCTTCCTTGGGAAGGACGCGCTCGAACACGCCGCTTGCGTAGCAGTGGGCGATATCGCGGTAGAGCTGCGCGTAGTTGCACCACAGGCCCAGGTCGTCAACGGTGGAGCCCATGGCCTGGTTCCAGATGACGAAGTCGTCGGTGTCCTTGGCGACGGTGGTTTTGTCCTTCAGGATCCCCTGCATGTACAGGAAGGGGAAGTTCGGGACGCAGGAGTTGCCGGTGGTCTCGAACCCGCCCGCCTTGGCGCTTTGGGGAACGCGCAGGTCGGCGTAGCAGTGGACGGGGCAGCCGTGGCAGCCGTCCATCTTCACCGTGTACTTCTCGGCCTCGGGGCCGTCGTCTTTGGTGGACTTCATGCAACGGTAGCCCATGGTGTTGAGCTCACCGGGCTTGGGCTCGCCGGTGTCGATGGCGCCGCCCTCGGCCAGGGCCCAGGTGAGGCCCTTGCGCGCGGTCCAACGAGAGCCCTTGTCGTAGTACTCGGCCCATTCCTGCTGGGTCGAGGGGACGACGTGGTTGTTGTTCGAGCCGATGATCTCGCTGATCATGTAGTCGGACAAGTCGGCCACGGCCTTGGGGTCCTTCACGTAGACCGATCCGTTGCCCTGGACGACCAGGCCCTTGAGCTTTTTGGAGCCCATGACCGCGCCCAGGCCGGCGCCTGCGGAGTGGCTGCGGGAGTTCAGCATGCAGGCGTAGGGCAGCAGGTTCTCGCCCGCAGGGCCGATGGTCGCCACGCAGCAGTCGACGCCCTCGAGGCGGTTCAGCGCCTCGGTGGTGGCGTGGATGCCGGTGCCCCACACGAACGAAGCGTCCTTGATCTGGACGTCGTCGTCTTTGATGCACAGGTACACCGGAGTGGACGACTTGCCCTCGACGATGATGGCGTCCCATCCGGCCAGCTTGATCTTGGCGCCCAGCATGCCGCCCGTGTGGGCGTCGACCACGAGGTGGTCGGTGGTGAAGGTGGACAAGAAGCTGATGGAGGTACGGCCGGCCAGGGGCACGCCGGATGCGGTCAGGGGACCGACGGCGTACACGATCTTGGCGTCTTCGGACAGCGGGTCGGTTCCGACGGGCACCTCGTCGTAGATGATCTTGTTGGCGATGCCCATGCCGCCGACGTATTCCTTGTAAGGATCGGTGGATTCGACGGTGACCTTCTTGGTGCTGAGGTTCACGCGCAGGATCTTGCCGGTCCATCCATATGACTTCGCGTCAGTCATGTTGGTTTCTCCAAATCTCTCTCTTTACGTGTGTTGCGTGGCACGCAAGCAATGCGATTTGGAGCGCGGATTGACTGTTACGTCGCCGTACATCCTCCCAAACAAGGGGGCGCCGCCGTACCCTCTTTGGGGGTAATCAAAGGGAAAAACCTCGTCAGAGGGGGAATACCCGCAAAGAGGGTACGCGCGTTTATATAGTAGGCGCATAGTGGCTTGTGTTGCGTGGCGAAAGCATGCGGGGGCATGCGTCTGCGGTCCGCAAGGCGAGAGGGATTGCTTGCCGACCGTGGCGCCCATTAAGACAAATCGATACTTGTTGTGAGGGGGATCACAGGATGCCGGATACTAATCTGAGCGCAAGCGCTGCCGAGGAACAGACGACGTCGGCCGACGCTGCAGCCACCACGGCGGAATCTGGATCTACGGATAAGAAGACGATCACGCGTCGCAACGTCCTGGCTTTGGCGGGGACCGGTGTGGCGGGCCTGGTCGCAGGCGGTGTGCTTGCGACGTGGGGCGTGACCCAGGAGCGCCTTGCGAGCGGCGAGCTCGATCTGCGCACCACTCCCACGAAGATGATCGTGACCGATCGAGCCCGCTGCTCGGGCTGCCAGCGCTGCGAGATGATGTGCACGCTGAAGAACGACGGCCGCGTCTGCCAGCACATCGCCCGCGTGCGCGTGTGGGACAACTACTACTTCGGGAAGAGCGTCGACACGGGCGAGGGCATGTTCACCGGTAACTGCCAGTTCACCGTCGAGCACTGCAAGCAGTGCGCCGATCCCATGTGCGCCAAGTACTGCCCCGTGCACGCCATCCACGCCGACAAGGAGACCGGCGCGCGCGTCGTGAACGCCGACGCCTGCATCGGCTGCGGCATGTGCGGCCAGGCCTGCCCCTGGAACATGCCGCGCGTCGACAGCGACACCGGCGTATCCACCAAGTGCGTCTCGTGCGGCCGCTGCGCCCAGCAGTGCCCCAACGGCGCGATCCAGTTCGTCGACTGGCAGGATATCGCCCAGGCCGTTATCGACAAGGGCGTCGTTCGGACGGCCACGCTCGTCTAGCGGCCCGCTCGTTCGGACAAGAGGGAAGACGTCGCAGGCAAAGGGGGTGTGCAGATGAAGGATAGCGAGGTGTTCGCCGTGCTGTCCCAGTGCTTCGTCGATATCGACGAGGGCGAGTGGGACCGGTTCGTCGCCGAGCAATGGGAGCCGTTCTGCGGAGCCGTTGCGCGCATCGAATCGTTCGGGTTCGGCGCCGACGACGCGTCGCCCGAAAGCCGCCTGTCTGTTCTGCCCGCGCCGCCGACCGGCGCCGAGAAGGGCTCGTATGCGCGCCGCCGCTACACCGGAGGGCTCCCGTCCTCGGCGATGCCGGTCGAGTCGCTGTACGCAGCGCCTGCCCAGACCGGATCCAGCGCTGCGCTGTACCGCTCGCCCTGCGCCGACTACATGGCCGACATCGCGTCGCGCATGGGGCTTTCCATCCCCGAAGAATTCGCGGCGTGCCCCGACCATCTGTCCCTCGAACTGGACTTGGTTTCGGTGCTCCTCAGGGCCGGCGCCTTAGACGCCGCCCGCACCGTCGTCCTCGAGCGCCTCGCGTGGCTTCCCGACTACCGCGCCGACCTCGAGCGGTTCGAGGATGCGGGGTTCTATCGGGCTTTGCTCGACTGCCTGGGGGCTATGCGCCGGCGTCTGTCCGATGCAGGGGAATCCGAACGAGCCGACCATGACGAGAATCTCTGACAAGGAAATTACAGGAAGGATGACAGCAATGTCTGAAAATGCTTTGACCAGGCGAAGCTTCCTGGCCGGCACTGCGGGGGTCGCGAGCCTCGCCGCAGTGGGCGGCTTTGCGGGCTTCAACGCTTGGGAAAACGCGCAGGCTGTCGAAGGCGCCGAGAAGGATCTGCGCCTCGTCCATTCGCTGTGCAACGGCTGTTCGAGCAAGTGCGGGTTCACGGCCTACACCAGCAAGGGCAAGCTCCTCAAGCAGATCGGCGACCTGGCGCACAACGACGCCCAGGGCAAGCTCTGCGCCCGCGGATACGGGTTCGCGAACATCGCCTTTTCCAAGGATCGCCTCACCGACCCGCTGAAGCGCAACGACAAGGGGCAGTTCGAGAAGATCTCGTGGGATCAGGCGTATGCCGAAATCGCCGACAAGCTGAAGGAGATCATTGACGGCTCCGGGGTCGAGTCGGTGGCGCTCGTGCACGATCCGCGCCCCTCGGGCAGCTACTACGGCCCGCGCTTCATGAACGCGCTCGGCTCGGCCAACATCTACACGCACGGCGCGGCCTGCTATGCCTCCCGCAAGGGCGGGTTCAAGCAGGTTCTAGGCTACGGCGACTGGACGAGCGACGTCGAGAACTCGAAGATGACCATGTTCATCGGCCGCAGCTACGCCGACGGCATCAAGCCCTCCCAGCTGATGAGCCTCCAGCGCGCACACGAGAACGGCTCTAAGATCGTTCTGGTCGACCCGCGCTGCAACAACACGCGACCCTTCGCGACCGAGTGGGTGCCCATCAAGCCCGGCACCGACATGGCGCTCGTTTTGGCCATGTCGTGCGAGCTCGTGCGCACGGGCAACTACGACAAGGACTACGTCGAGGCCAACGTCGAGGGCTTCGACCAGTGGTGGG
Source organism: Berryella intestinalis (assembly GCF_000814825.1). Taxonomy (NCBI): domain Bacteria; kingdom Bacillati; phylum Actinomycetota; class Coriobacteriia; order Eggerthellales; family Eggerthellaceae; genus Berryella; species Berryella intestinalis. Next base: position 1,932,276 of record NZ_CP009302.1, on the reverse strand, counting down.
ACTACACCCGCACCTGCACGCCCGAGTGGGCCGAGGAGATCACCGGCGTCCCCGCCGATACGATCTGCCGTCTGGCGGCCGATTTCGCCGAGGCTGCTCCGGCCGCATCCATCGAGGCCAGCTGGCGCGCCGCGTTCGGATGCATGTACACCAACTCCGGGGAGACGGCCCGCACCGTGGCCATCTTCAACACGCTTCTTGGTTGCTGGAACCAGAAGGGCGGCGCGATCTTCACGCCGAAGCCCAAGTGGGGTGACCTCGACAAGAGCAAGTTCAAGTCCGTTCCCAAGGTCGAGGCGAAGCCCTACGGCAACTCCGAGCTGAAGCTGGGGACCGAGTCGAACTGCCTCATGGCGGCCGAGGGCGCGCGCAAGGGCGACCTCAAGGCCATGTTCTTCTACAACTCGAACATGGTGGCCGGCTACCAGAATCCGAAGTACCTGGGCGAATGCCTGGACAACCTCGATCTGTGCGTCGTCATCGACGTCCAGATGAGCGAGACCGCCCAGCATGCCCACTACATCCTGCCCGAGTGCAGCTACCTCGAGCGCGCCGAGGCGCCGCAGCTCAACGGCGGCATGATCCCGTCCATCTCGCTGCGCGACCAGGTGCTCGACGTGATCCACCCGAACACGCGCTCGTGCGACAAGATCTACACCGAGCTGGCCGAGGCGTGCGGCGTGGGCGAGTACTTCCAGTTCACGCTCGAAGAGCTGTCCGATGCCCAGCTGAAGAGCATCGGCCGCAGCCTGGACGAGCTGCGCCGCGTGGGGACCATCAACCTGCACGATCAGGCGTTCAAGTACGGCACGAAGCCCAAGTTCTCCACCGACTCCGGCAAGATCAAGTTCTGCAACGACGCGGTGCTCGAGTACGGCTATAGCGCCGCCCCCCACTGGGCAGAGCCCAGCGTTGCGCCGAACACCGACGAGTATCGCCTGATCGCAGGAAAGCAGTCGGTTCAGAGCCACAACCAGACGGTCAACGTCGGCACGCTGATGGATATCTCCAAGGAATACGGCCTCGAACGTTTGTGGATCAACCCCGCGGTGGCGGAGAAGATCGGCGTCAAGGACGGCGACACGGTGGAGATGTCCAACGCGCTTCACACCGGCAAGATCAAGGTGAAGGTGACCGAGCGCATGAGCCCCTGGGCCGTCTACATGCCCAGCCACTACGGCTGCTCGGTGAAGGAGCAGACCAATGCCTACAACTTCGGTCTGCGCGCGATGGATTTCACCGAGTTCCGCATCGAACCCGGTTACGGCGGATCGTGCAACCACGAGAACTCCGTCAAGCTTAAGAAGGTGAATGCATAATGGCCCGCTACGGAATGCTTATCGATACAAGCAAATGCGTCGGGTGCTTCACCTGCCGCACCGCTTGCCAGCGCCAGAACGGCTTGCTGGATGACGAGGCGTTCATCCGCTTCGAGACCCGCGAGGTGGGGACGTTCCCGAACGTGACGTTCGAGACGGTGCCCCTGCAGTGCATGCACTGCGACGACGCGCCCTGCGCGGCGGTGTGCCCGACGGGTGCGGCCCGCATGGGCACCGACGGCATCGTCCAGGTTGATCAGGGACGATGCATCGGCTGCCTGTACTGCATGGCGGCGTGCCCCTATCAGGTGCGCGTGCGCAACAGCGAGACGGGTTCGGTCGACAAGTGCCGTTTCTGCACGGTTTCCGCCGCTGTGGACGGCACCGCGATGTGCACGTGCGTGGAGGCCTGCCCCACCGGCGTGCGCGTCTTCGGCGATTTGGACGATCCCGATTCCGAGATCTCCAAGCTGCTGGTCGAAACCAAGGCTCAGCCCATCGCTGAGGGCCTGTCCGAGCCCAAAGTCTATTACGTGAGGTGATGAGCATGGAATTCGAACCTATTTGGGAGCTTCCCATTGCGCTGTACCTGTTCCTGGCCGGTTTGGGCGGCGGCGCGTTCATCACGTCGGCGTTCGTGAACTGGAAGAACCCCGACACCAAGAAGATCCAGCGCTTCGCCCACCTGGCCGCGCTCGTGTTCGTGGGCATCGGCCTGGTGTTGCTGATGACCGACGCCAAGGCCGGCCTGTTCCATCCGTGGCGCTTCATCCTGCTGCTGGTGAACTTCGGCTCCGTCATGACGTGGGGCGTGGTGTTCCTGGCGGGCTTCATGGTGGTCGACTTCGCCGTGGTGGTCCTCGAGTGGACCCGCCGCGCGGTACCGCGCTGGCTCGAGGTCGTCGGCTGCCTGTTCGCGGTGTGCGTGGGCATCTACACCGGCGCGCTTCTGGGCGTCGCCCACACGTTCCCGCTGTGGAACAGCGCGCTGCTCCCGCCTTTGTTCCTGGTGTCTGCCGTCTCGACGGGCGCCGCGGCGGTTCTGCTGTACGGCGTGCTGGCCGCCCCCGAGGAGTTCGAGCGCACCGGCTGGGTGAAGAAGGCCCACTACTTCCTGCCGATCATCGAGGTCGTGCTGGTTGCGGCCTTGCTGTTCATCACCTTCTACAACGGCGAGGCGGGCCGCAACTCGGTCATGTCGCTTCTGTGCGGCGAGTTCGCGGTGATGTTCTGGTTGGGATTCGCGATCATCGGCCTTCTGGGCCCGATCGCGATCGAGACGGTGATGCTGTTCGTCGCCAAGCCGGAGTTCGAAGAGACCCCGACGGGCCGCTACCTGCTGGCAGGTGGCAGCGCGGGCGTCCTCATCGGCGGCTTCCTGCTGCGCTACCTGGTGGTTGTGGCAGCGCTTCCGGTGACGTTGGTGGTTCCGTTCCTGTAGGATCGGCCGTTTCGTTTGTCGCGCCGGCGACTCGCGCTTGCTGCGGTCGCCGGCGTCTGATGGAAACCGCGCAGCGCGAGGAAGCGCTGCGCGGTTTTTTTGCACGCGCTTCATCGGCGGCTGCATGCGCCTGGCGGTGATCGCCCCGTCTTTCCAGGCGGAAGGCGGCGCGCGGAACGGTTTCACCGAAGGGATGCCTCTGGCTTCGCGGCGTTTGCTACAATGAGCGCTTCGGGGGGAGGCTGAATGGTCGAAGTGAAAAGCCCGGCCGTCGCGTTCGTCGGTCGACATAATTCAGGGAAAACGACCCTGATCGTCAAGCTCATAGAGGAGCTTGTCGCCCGTGGCGTCGATGTGGGAAGCGTCAAGCACCACAGCCATGTGGGCTTCGAGATCGATATTCCCGGCAAGGATTCGTACCGCCATCGCCATGCGGGAGCCTCGGAGACGGTGATCGCCGCTCCCGGCCAGATGGCGTGCATCAAGACGGTCGAAGGCGACGTCGAGTGCGCCGACATCGTGGCCGGCATGCCGGGTCACGACATCGTCATCGTGGAGGGCTACCGCAAAAGCGGGCTGCCCACCATCGAGATCATGCGGGAGGGGAATCCGGCCGATATGAAGGCGGCCTCGGCCTTCGCCCAGGGAGCGCGCGAAGGTTGGCCGCTCGACTCCGACTTCACCCAGATCGGCCGTCGGGTATCGGACGACGAGCCCCGACAGATCGATTACCTGGATGTTTCCGAAAAGCTCCCCGGGGCGGCTACCGTGGCCGTCGTAGCCGATATCCCCTGCGCGATCGAGGCGGCCCGGGCATACGGGATACCGTCGTTCGGCCTGGACGCCGTGTCCGAGCTTGCGGATTTCCTCGAAGAACGCCACGTAAGGCCGAAGGTCACGGTAGTGATCCAGGCGGGCGGGGAAAGCCGCCGCATGGGAAGGAGCAAGGCCACGGTTCCCTTCGGTGGGAGGCCTTTGATCTGCCGTTTGGTCGATAGGGTGTCCCCGGTCGCCGACGAGCTGGTGGTCACTACCAACGAGCCCGACAACCTCGCGTTTCTGCTCGAAGAGTACCCGGGGCTGGACATCCGCCTCGAGCGCGACGTGTGCGACGCGCGCGGTGCGCTTCCCGGGCTCTACACCGCCATCGAGGTTGCGTCCCATCCGTATGTGGCCGTGGTCGCCTGCGACATGATATTCGCATCCCCGCGTCTCATCGCGGCCGAGGCCGAGGCGCTTACCAGCTCGGGCGCCGATGCGGTGGTCCCCGTGAACAAGCACGGCTACGAGCCGTTCCATGCGCTGTATCGGAAAAGCGCCTGCTTGCCGGTGGTGAAGGCGGGGGTCGAAGCGGGAGAGCGCGCGGCCCAGTACGTCGTGCGGCACGTGAACGTGCGCAAGTTCCCGCAAAGCGAGGTGTTGGCGGCCGAGCCGATGGGGGGATGCTTCGTGAACGCGAACACCCCCGAGGAGCTGGCGTCGTTCGAGCGCTGGTATCTGGACGCCTAGCAACGGTTCGGTGAGGCCGTTGCGCCGCCTGCGTGCTCGCGCGGTACAATGACCGCGCTTAAACCGATTATCTGCCGTTACGAGAGGGGGTGGCTATGCCCAGCATCGACGACTTGGTCACGGTTGCCGAAGCGTTCGAGAAAAGCCCGGTCTATATAGACCGCGACCGTTGCGTCGCCGTGCGCAACCGCAATGCGTCGTGCCGTCGATGCGTGGACAGCTGCCCCTGCGATGCGATCGAGGTCATGAACAACGAGATCAACCTCGACGTTCGGGCGTGCAGCGCCTGCGGGGCGTGCACCACGGTCTGCCCCACGGGCGCGCTGGTGCCGCTTCGTCCCTCCGACGACGATCTGTTCGACGCGTGCATGCGGGCCATGGAGGCATCCGCCGGGCGCGCGGTCATCGCCTGCGCGCGCATCGCATCGCGGCGCGAGGCCGACCCGTCCCTGTACGCGGAGGTCCCCTGCATGGCCCGCGTCGACGAGAGCATCCTCATGAAGCTGGCGTCCGAAGGCGCCCGCGAGATCGTGCTGGTCGATGGGGACTGCGCGACGTGCCGCTACCGGGCCACCGACGAGGGAACCAACATCACGTGCGGGGCGTTCCAGCAACTCGTGCAGGCGCAAGGGGCCGACGTGCCGATAGCCCGCGCAAGCACCTTTCCGGAAGATATGCTGATCGAGGACGCGACGGGCCTGTTCGGAACGACGCGCCGCGATTTCTTCTCCGAAACCGCCCGATCGGCGCGCGAGATGGTGAGCACGGCTGCGAAGGCCACGCTGGAACACGAGCTGGGAGGCAAGAAGGAGATCTCCATCGGCGCGCGCCTTCGCGCGGGCGAGAACGGGGCTCTGCCCACGTTCGAGATCCGCCGGCACGCCGACATCATCAACGCGATGGACGCGCTGGGGCACTCCGTCGTCGACGAGGTGGTGGCGCGCGTTTTCGCGACGGTCGATATCGATGTGGGCAAATGCAACGGATGCGGCATGTGCGCCGTGTTCTGTCCGACGGGTGCCATCAAGCGCGACGAGCGCAAGAAGCCCTACACGAACCCCGAGTACCTGGAGTTCTGGGCGTCGGAGTGCATCCAGTGCAACCTGTGCCAGGACGTGTGCTGGAAGAAATGCCTGAAGGTCAGCCCCGTCGTTCCCACCGAGCAGCTGTTCAGCTTCGACCCGGTGGTATTCGACCTGCGCAGCGCAAAAAGCGCCCCCAAGCCGTTCAGCCTGGGCCCGAGCTAGGTTCGGGCTCTCGCGCTCCGGCGGCTTCGCGGTGACGGACGGGTCGTATATAATCGAACGAGTTGGATAGGCGAAAGGGTCCTCATGACCGACGATACCCGCAAACACATCACGGTGACCCCGGACGACGAGGACGACTTCGTCATTCGGGCCGGAGTCTCTTCGATCCAGCCCGCCGCGCCGGACGGAGCAGACGACGGGCTCGCCGACGGCGCAAAGGTAGGCGGGGTTTCTGCCGAAAGCGGTGCGCAGGCCGCGTCTGAGGGCGCCGACCTTTCCGCTTCGCCGGGCGCTCAGCAGGTGGAAAAACCCGCCTCGTCGGGCGCGACCGACCGGGACGGGTACCGCGAAACGACCCTTGCAGACATCGAGTCGGCCGACGGGATGTCGAAGATGCAGGGCGTCATCATCGGGCTGGCGGTGGTCGCCATCCTTGCGTTCATCCTGTATTACAACGTGGCTATGCGCTAGGCGCCGCCGTTACGAGAAGGGCATATCATGAGCGAGAACGAGGAGACGAATCCCCGGCGATCCGAGAAGGACCCCGCTCCGTTCGGCGGCGACCAGGCCGGTTCGTATGACGACCCCATCGGTCTGACAAGCGCGTTCGCGCCCATCGGAACCCCGGACGACCCTGACGGCGGAGAGTTCTCCCAAAGCGAGGGTCGCCGCCGCCGTGCGCGCCATGCCCGCCGCGCGTCCTCTTCCGACGAAGGTGCGGTCGAGGGAGAGCGCGAGCGGGCCGACAGCGCGGAAAGCGCCGAGCAGGAGTTTGCCTACGAGGGGGACGTTCAGGAGGATTTCCGCGACCCGGTCGAGGTGCTGGAGCCGGTTGCGGCGGCCCCTTTGCTGGTGGGGGATGACGGCCTTGCCGGAAAGTTCGCCGAAGAGGACCGAAAAGGCGGCCGGAAGGGCAAGTCGGCCGATCTTCCGGCTCCCGCTAGGAGAAGCCGCCGCATACGCCGGCGCCTCATCGTGATCATCGTGCTTCTGATCGCGCTTCTGGGTGGGTTGGCCTACCTGGGGTTCACCCTGTTCAAAGACACTCAGAACAGCGCTGCCGAGTTCTCCGCCCTCCGCGCGAGCGTAACGGTCGCGACAACCGGCGAAGATGTCTCGAAGCCCTCTGTTCAGAAGACGACGGAGGTGCCGGGGCTGTCTGCGGTTATCGGCCTCGAGAAATCCGAGGCCATCGAGAAGATCGGCCACGGCGCGACCGAGGTGAAATCCAGCGACACCGACGACGAGGACAGCGTCATCAAAACCAACGTGACCTGCAGCCTTACGTCCGAACCCGCCGATCCCAAGACGGGTACGCCGTCGGTGTACCTGGGCCTTGACGAGGACGGGAAGGTGGTCCAGGCAGGTTATTCCGCGTCGCCTACTGCGCTGGGGTTCGGCGATCTGGGCTTCTCCGATCTGGTGGTGAACGGGCACGTGATCGAGACGGCCCTGAGGGAAGCGGGCTTCAAAGTCCAGGACGGAGATGCGCTGCTTCCGGCCGATGCCTCCGAATACACCACGTACGCGGCCAACGGCACCACGGTGCAAAAGCAGCAGTACGCGTTCGAGGGCAAGGTCGATTCGTACGCATGGTCGGCCGTTCTCAGCTACGACTACAGCGCGGCCAACCTGACGGGCGGCAACGTAAGCGACACCGTCCGCGTGCTGTATCTCTACATCGAGAAGGCGTAAACAGGCGCGAGCGGGCATCGACCCCTTTCGCCTGCGGGCGCCTGCGCGCCTGCGCCGGACCGTTATCGGGCGTTTGCGCAGAATTCTTGCAGAGGCGAGGCAATATGGTATGATCTGCCAGGTACGTTACTGAAGAGAGGTTCACTCCTCCACCTAGTTCGGCTGCGAGCTGATGGGTTGCTTGAATAGAGGTCGTTTCGACAGCTTTCATTCGCCCGTTGCCCTTCGCAGCGGGTTTTGTTTTTTGCGGCGCGCAAGCGCAGGAAGTCAGGAGGTGAGCGCCATAGCAGCTCAGGAGCCACGGCTCAACAGAGAGATCACCACGCGTGAATGCCGTCTGATCGGCTACGACGGATCTCAGATGGGTATCTACGCCACGGTTCAGGCCCTTCGCATCGCCGAATCGGAAGGCTACGACCTGGTGGAGATCGCTCCGAACGCAGAACCTCCCGTATGCCGCATCATGGACTACGGAAAGTTCAAGTACGACCAGGCCATCAAGGCGAAGCAGGCTCGCAAGAACCAGAGCAGGATCGAAACCAAGGAGATGAAGTTCCGCCCGAAGATCGACGTGGGCGACTACACCACCAAGAAGAAGCACGTCCTGCGTTTTCTTGACGCCGGCGACAAGGTGAAGATCACGATCATGTTCCGCGGCCGCGAGATGGCCCATCCTGAGCAGGGGCTCTCCATCCTCGAGCGCCTTGCCGAGGATCTGAAGGACGTGGCCGTCATCGAATCTGCGCCGAAGATGGAAGGCCGCAACATGCACATGCTCATCGCTCCTCTGCCTTCCGCCGTGAAGAAGAAAAAGGAAGCGAAAGCGGGTAAGAACGACAAGGTCGCCGAAAGCGATAGCACTGAAGGAAAGGACGAATAATGCCTAAGATGAAGACCCACCGGGGCACTGCGAAGCGCTTCCGCGTGACCGGTTCCGGCAAGATCATGCGCGCCAAGGCTTTCAAGAGCCACATCCTCACCAAGAAGAGCCCCAAGCGCAAGCGCAACTTCCGTCAAGAAACCGAGCTGGCCGCTGCCGACAACCGCGTTGTCGCCCGCAACCTCGGCCTTCGCTAATCGATAAAGGAGAACCACTATGCCTCGTGTAAAGCGTGCAGTCAACGCCCACAAGAAGCGCCGCACTATCCTCGGTCGTGCGAAGGGTTACTACGGCGCCAAGTCGCGTTCGTATAAGAACGCGAAACAGCAGGTCCAGCATTCGCTCCAGTACCAGTACCGCGATCGCCGCAACAAGAAGCGCGAGATCCGCCGCCTGTGGATCACCCGCATCAACGCGGGCACCCGTGCCAACGGCATCGTGTACTCCCAGTTCATGAACGGCTTGAAGAAGGCCGGTATCGAGCTGGACCGCAAGGTTCTCTCCGACATGGCCATCAACGACGCCGCGGCGTTCTCCCAGCTGTGCGAGATCGCCAAGAAGGCTCTGTAGCCTCGGTATCGCTTTATGTGCAAGACCCTCGAAGCCGCACAGGTTCCGAGGGTCTTTTCACACCTGCGGCTTTCGATTCCCATTTGGGAAATGCATAATTAGAGAATTTTCATCATGTAGAAGGAAAGCGTATATACTCGTCAGGCAATCAAAACGAGAAGAACCAGAGGTAGGTAATGAAAAAACGAGCAACGTCAGTCATTCTTTCGGTGGCCCTGTGCTCCACGCTGGCTCCCGCCACGGCGCTGGGCGCCACCGACGGCGCAACCGCCGCGGAAGCGCCCCAGCCCTCCAACGCTGTAGCGCCCGAGGCTTCCAGCGCACAGGCGGCCGCTGAGGTGCCCGCAGCCGCCGCGCCGGTTGCCGAAGCGCCCGCAGCCGCCGCACCGGCTGCCGAGCAGCCCGCCAACCAGCTGGGCGCCCAGGACGCCGCTCCTGCGGACAACTACATTCCAACGGGCGACATCGCCGTGGCCAAGTCCGGGGAGTCGGCTTTCGACACCGAGAACACCGAGGTGTACAAGGCCGCCCGTACCGATAAGCTGGACTTCGGCTTCGCATTTGGCACTTCGGCCATCAAGAACAACATGTCCGATATCGAGAAGGCCTACTTCCCCAACGGCCCCGTGCCGGGTTCGGCGATCGCTCTGAGCAACGTCAAATCCAACTTCAATGTTACGATCACCTTCCCCAAGGGCGTTGTCGCGCCGACCGACGCCGCTTCGTATGCGTTCAAGAGCCTGCAGGGCTCCAACTATGCCGGCGGCCCGGAAAGCGGTATGTTCACGTTCTCGGACGTCCTCGAGATCACGCAGCTTCCCGATGGAAGCACCGAGGTCGGGATCGGCTTCATGCTGAAGGACCCCGCGGCGTACTCCACGTACGATAAGCTGCACACGGCCGTGTTCGCCGAGCCCAACTACCTCACGCTTCTGGCCAAGGGCGTCGGACTCGATGGGACCGAGGCGGGCAAGCAGTACACCGTCTACGGCAAGGTGTCGGGCGAGATGGAAGCGACTGCCAAGTTCGGCGGCATGGAGATCCCCTTCAACTTCGTATGGGGCCCCGCGCTGCAGGACAAGGGCGTCGGAACGACGCTTGGATCTGACGGCACCGACTTCACCCGCAAGTCGCTGGAAGGCCCCGAGAAGGATGCCATCTCGCTGACCTTCAAGGTGATCGAGAGCATTCCGTGGACGGACCTCACTCCGGCCACCCCGATCGAGCCCGAGAAGACCCCCGATGAGCCGAAGCTCGTCGACCCCCAGCCTGTGGATCCCAAACCCGTCGACCCCAAGCCGACCGATCCCAAGGTGACTCCGGAATCTCCCAAGGCGGAGACCTCTGCTGTCACCGAGGTTGCGGAGAAGCCCGCAGCCGAGAAGACCGTCGCTGCGTCCGACGCTGCCCCCGTCCAGAAGACGGTCAAGGCTTCGGCCGCCCTTCCCCAGACCGGGGACGCCGCCCTGCCCGTGGCGGGAATCCTTGCTACCCTGGTCGGTGCGGCTGGCGTCGCCCTTGCGCGCCTGCGTCGCCTGAGCAAGTAGCAGCAGCTTCCTCGCAGTTTGGCTTCATCTTGAAAGCCGTCGGCACAAGCTGGCGGCTTTCTTTTTTATGGCTTTAGCCTGGCGAGTGTGCCTCGCGAAGCGCGGCGCAAAAAACCGCCCGCTGTGCGGATGGGGCTCGCTTGCGCTCGCCCGGCCGAATCGCCCTGCGCCGTGCATTACGGTGTTATCGAAGGGCGCTAGTCTCGCAAAAGGGGAAAGCCTTCTCGCTGATCGCGAAGAAATCTTCGGTGTAGCGTATTTTGCAACATAATTCGGCGAGTTTTTGTGATGTGGCAAGCTATTATATTGCGTACCACCAGTAGGTGTGGTTTCGTATGCGCTTCGGTAAGAATGAGGAAGGCCCGACTACGGAGAAAGGGACGAGAATGAAACGATATTTTGAAAGTGCGGGGGGGGGGTTGCGCATTGTCTTAGCGTTCGCTCTGGCTTTCTCGCTGATGCTCGTGTTTCCGAGCACGGCGTTGGCCAAAAACGACGCTAACGCCGATCTGACGCTCACAAGCACAACCCCGTCGGTTAAATCCGGCACGACGGGCGTCTTACAGCTGGACGTGAAGGTGGCCGGCTCCCAGGAAAGCATCCAGGAGAGCTACGGTTCGGCTGCGACGCTGGTCGTCCAGCTGCCGAAGGACACGGCCGCCTACTACGATCTGCAGACGCCTCTGGCCGATCTGGCAATCAACGGAGTGCAGCCTACCTACGATCAGCAGGCACGCACGCTTACGTACAAGCTTCCCAATCTGCAGACCGGGCTTTCTGCCCGCCTCCACATCGGGCTACTGACCAAGAACGGCATCACGCCGAACGACACGTCGCTTGTCGCCACGGCAACGCTGAAGAGCGAGAGCGGCGCGGTGCTGGCAGAATCGGCCGAAGCCAAGATCGCGATCACCTCCGCTTTCCAGCCGACGATCACCAAGGCGTTCTCGAAGGTCGTTTCCAGCGATCCCTCGCAGACCGTGGCGAAGCCGGGCGAGGAGGTCGTGTGGTCCATCAAAGGTTCGGTGACCCTTGCCGATACCGCCGGCCAGTACATCAAGCCGGGCAGCATCATCACCATCACCGATAAGCTCGATTCCCGCCTGACGTTTTCCGACGCCACGGTGTCGGGAGCCGATCTGGTCGATCGCACGGTGAACGGCGACACCGTCACGTGGACGTTCAAGGCTCCTTCCCTCGAAGCCCAGAAAGCGGCGGGCACCACCCTGTTCGCTTGCGAGATCCTGTTGACGACGGGTACCGATGCGTCGATCAGCGCATACACCAAGGTGCCGAACAACGTTACCATCTCGGCGGTTTCCATCGAGGATCAGACCAAGACGGCTGCGGGTAAGGCGGAAGCCCTGATCGCGCCCGGCGGCAACGATGTGCCTCTTCCCGAGGGCGATATTGTTGTGCCTTATACGGTCGGTCCCGTTAACGGGAACGGGAACGTGAGCAACGGAAACAACGAGAATCACCCCAATCCCAACCCCGTCGTGGCTGATGATGCCATGGTCCGCTTCCAGGACACCTACTTCACGGGGATTTCTGGAGACGAGAAGCTGTTCGACTCCACCGGGAACCCCGTGGATCGCTCGCTCTGGAACCAGAACAACTCGATTCTCAAAGACGGGTACAAGAAGCTCGTGAACGAGTACACCTACGATGATGCGCTGCAGTTCAGGGCCGTTACCATTTACACGCCCCACATATACTACGAATACAATTTGGGCCGTCTTCCCCTTCCGGTTCTTCCCAAGACGACCCTGACCGTCACCCTGAAAGACGGCTCGACCCGCTCCCACGTGGTGGATTGGAACAAGACCGCCAACAAGGTGACGGGCAACGTGCAGGTGACCATCTACGATATGGGTCTGACCGATGCCGATGAGATCACCAGCTACTCCATTACGTACGAGATGGAGGACGGGTCCAAGCTCAACGGCCGCCTTGGCCTTCAGAACGAGCCCCTCTTCGATATCAAGGACGGCGCCCGCGGCACGTTCAAGTGGGGCGTCACCTTCGTTCCCACCCTGGCGGACGGCACCACCTATCGCCGCACTTCCACCGAAGTGACCGATCTGGTCGGCCCGCGTCAGGTTACCGTGGGCGAGAAGCCCGTCTCCAACCCGATCGTTCTGGCCACCGTCGAGTTCATGAAGAAGGACGGCAACGTCGTTGCGGTGGGCGACAACCAGGTCCATGTCCGCATGTTCAACAACACGAACAGCAACGACAACCTGGACAAGCAGATCAGCTCGACGGTCCTTCTGCCCTACGGCGTGAAGGTCAAGTCCGACCCGAACGCCTCCTACAAGATCGACAGCCTGCGCTTCGGCCGCCAGCAGTATGCGACGCCCGGCCACTTCTCGATTCTGGACGAGAACTACAACGGCACCGGCCAGCAGCTGGTGCACATCGACTGGGATCAGACCACGCTGCTTCCGTGGCAGCGCGCCGATGCGTACTTCGACGTCGAGATCACCAAGAATTCACCCGATCAGCTGCCCCTGACCATGTGGGGAACCAGCTCCACCGACGATGTGCTCACCGCTGCGAATTCGTCGAACAAGGTGGAGACCGACGCCGATGATATCGATCACGACGGCGCCACGGACCAGGATCGCATCAAGGTCGAGAAGAGCTACGTGAAGTACTCGGACAACGACCTGCGCATCAAGAAGTACGTGAAAGGCGCGCTCGACGACGAGTTCTCGCTGTTCGGCCGCACGCTTCCCGGTGGCGGGATCGACTACAAGATCTACATGACGAACACCACGGGCAACGATATCTTCCGCATGGGATTCATCGACGTCCTGCCCTCTGTGGGCGATAAGGGCATCGTGGACAACTCCGATCGCGGAAGCGCCTTCACCCCGGTGATGACCGGCGCCATCACCCTGCCGGCCGATTGGGCGGACAAGGTGGACGTCTACTACAGCGCCTCCAAGAACCCCAAGCGCGACGATCTGTACAGCACGGTGAACTACAGCACCGGGGCCTACCAGCACGAGAACCCCGCCGACGCCGCGGATCCGGAGTGGAAGCTTGCTTCCGAGGTGACGGACTGGTCGGCCATCCACAGCTTCAAGCTGCAGCTGAAGGACGGCGTTACGTGGCTGAAGGGTCAGGACATCGAGTTCACCTTCCATATGAAGGCTCCCGAACTCGGCGAGCTCGATGACGCTTCGGTGGTGTTCTCCGAGCTGCCCGATACCCGTACCGAGGAAAACGAGCTGAAGGCGGCATGGAACTCGTTCGCGATGACCACCAACGGCCTTCTGCCTACGGAACCCGAGCGCGTGGGCGTCGTTATCGCAGATCCCAAGATCGACGTTTCCGGCAAGAAGACCTGGAACGATAACGAGAACAGCGACGGCATCCGCCCCGGCTCCATCACCGTCAACCTGATGAGGGACGGCGTCAAGGTGAGTTCGCAGGAGGTCAAGCCCGCCGCTGACGGATCCTGGACGTATAAGTTCGCCGATCTGCCCAAATACGATGCTGCCGACGGCCACGCGTACGTCTACAGCGTGACGGAGGAAGCGGTTGAGGGCTACGAGTCTTCGGTCGAGGGTTACGACATCGTCAACACCCACAAGCCCAAGACGCCCGATCCGGGCGATCCCACCCCGCCCGCGCCTCCGGTTCCGGATGATCCCACTCCGCCTGCGCCGTCGGTTCCGGACGAGCCGCAGCCCGTTCCGCCCGCGCCTGCTGGCGAGAAGCCGTTGGCGAAGGTGACGGTCATGCCCAAGACGGGCGAGACCGTGGCATGGGCCGTCGGGGCTATCGCCCTGGTTGCCGGTGCCGGCTTGCTGGGAGCGTTTGCGCTCCGCAGGAAGAAAGGCGACCGCGCGCTCTAGCCGATCGCCCAGCGACCCCGTCCGTGCAAGCGGATAGGGCTTGAAACGAAAAAGCGCTCCGCGATGCAGTGCGGGGCGCTTTTTGTATTTTATCGACGAAGTGCGTAAGGTTTTCATTGGCCGTCCTCTTGAAAGCGGGGGATATGTCAAGAGGGTTGCGTTGCGGGTTTCTCCGTCCGCTGTGAAACATTGAGGGGCTCGTACATACTGTTTTTATGAAAGTCAAGGTTGAAAAATGTATCAAAAATGAATAAGAAGTGTAATAATATGTGCATATTTAGGGATATCTAAATAAATATCCGCTTTAACATAAATAAAATTGGAAAGTATAAGTTATATATGATCCTGAATCCAATATTGCAAAAAAGTTCAAAATAATAAACGCAGGTAGATTCGATATATAGCGGAACACTTTACTAAAATAAAGCGAATTTTTGAATAAAAACGCCTGAAATTGAATAGCTCTGAACACCAAAAAACCTATTCTCGAAATGAGAATTTAATATAATGTCCCTAGTTACTTATCGGTAGGTGTCACGTATTGAACGATAAGTGGCAGGGGCTTCTTGCACCAGAAGCCCGAGCCGACACCCATCTAGTTGCATTTTATGCAAGAAAAGGAGGGCATCTGATGGTTGGAGTTAACGTCAAAAGCGAAGTTGGTGCGCTGAAGAAGGTCATTCTTCATCGCCCGGGAGACGAGCTTTTGAACCTCACTCCCGACACCCTGGAGCGTCTGCTGTTCGACGACATCCCGTTCTTGGAAGTCGCTCAGCAGGAGCACGATGCGTTCGCGCAGACCCTGCGCGATGAAGGCGTCGAGGTCGTGTACCTCGAGGACCTTATGGCCGATGTGGTCGCTTCCAGCCCCGAGCTTCGCGACCAGTTCCTCGACCAGTGGATCAAGGAGGCCGGCATCCACACCGAGAAGTGGCGCCGCATCATCTCCGAGTACCTGAACTCCGAGTTCTCCGATCCCAAGGCTCTGGTCGAGAAGACCATGACCGGCATCAACCTGGCCGAACTCGACGTGGAGCGTTCCAACAGCCTCATCGACCTGGTGAGCAGCCCCACCAAGATGGTCATCGACCCCATGCCCAACCTGTACTTCACCCGCGACCCGTTCGCGATGGTCGGCGGCGGCGTTACCATCCACCGCATGTACTCGGTCACGCGTAACCGCGAGACGCTGTACGGCCAGTACATCTTCGACAACCACCCCGACTTCAAGGGCACCCCGCAGTACTATCGCCGCGACTACGCTTTCCACATCGAGGGCGGCGACGTGCTGAACATCAACGACCACGTGCTCGCCGTGGGTATCTCCCAGCGCACCGAGCCCGACGCCATCGACACGCTGGCGGCCGGCATCTTCGCCGACGAGACCTCCACGATCGACACCGTTTTGGCCTTCGACATCCCGAACAGCCGCGCGTTCATGCACCTGGACACCGTGTTCACGCAGATCGACCGCGACAAGTTCACCATCCACCCGGGCATCCTCGGTCCTCTGACCGTGTTCGAGCTCACCCCGGGCGCCGACGGCAAGGTGAACGTCAAGCGCCTCGACAGCGACCTCGAGAGCATCCTCGAGAAGTACGTTGGATGCCCCGTGAAGCTGCTGCAGTGCGGCGCGGGCGACCGCATCGCCGCCGAGCGCGAGCAGTGGAACGACGGCAGCAACACGCTGTGCATCCGCCCCGGCACCATCGTGGTGTACCAGCGCAACAACGTCACCAACGACTTCCTGTATCGCGAGGGTCTGGACCTGAAGGTCGTTCCCTCCGCCGAGCTGTCCCGCGGCCGTGGGGGCCCGCGCTGCATGAGCATGCCTGCATGGCGCGAGGATCTGTAAGGCTTCTCCCGCACGTCAGTTTGCTTGTTGCGTAACGAGTTCCTCTCCGAAACGACACGCGCCTACCCTCTGCGCGCACAGGGGGTAGGAGGCGTGCAGCCCGAGCTGTCTGCGCGACGTCGATATCGCTTGCAGATTGCGTGACGCAGTTAGAACGGGCTCTCGGAGGTTCTCACATACATACCAGCCTAAATATTGGGGGTTCTCTCATGGGAGAAAAGATTAAAGGCGTTGGCTTTTTTGGCCTCGTCGGCATGGTCGTCAGTTCGTGTATCGGTTCTGGCGTGTTTGCCATCTCCGGTCAGATCGGCCAGGTTGCGTCGCCTGGTGCGGCTCTGATAGCCTGGCTCGTTTGCGGCCTGGGCTTCCTCTGCTTGGCACTGTCTCTGGCGAATCTGGGCGCGAAGTGCCCCGATTCTGACGGTGCCATCGCTTACGCCGAAGACGGCTTCGGCAAGTTCGCCGGATTCATCTCCGGTTGGGGTTACTGGCTTTCCGCATGGTTGGGCAACGTCGCGTTCGCAACCATGATCGCCAACACGCTCGGAACGAACGAGTGCCTCGGCACCCTGCTCCCGGGCGTTTTCTCGGCTGACGGCAATCCCGCCGTCGGCGGCGTCATCGTCATCTCGGTTCTGCTGTGGCTGATCACCTTCCTGGTCATCAACGGCGTCGAGAGCGCTGCCGGCCTGAACGCCGTCGTCATGGTGGTCAAGGTCGTTTCCATCGCCGCGCTCATCATGTTCTGCATTATCGCCTTCCAGGCCGCGACGTTCACCGACGACTTCTGGGGTAACGCCACGCGCAACATGGCGGTAATGGCCGAAGGCATCTCGGAAGAAGGCCTGGGCAGCATCGGCAACCAGGTCACGAACTGCATCCTTATCATGATGTGGGTCTTCATCGGTATCGAGGGCGCATCGGTTATGTCCAAGCGCGCCGCCAAGAAGTCCGAGGTCGGCTCCGCTACCGTTCTGGGCCTGATCGTCCTTCTGGTTCTCTACATCGGCGCCTCCATCCTCCCGTACGGCGCCGTTCCCTACGAGACGCTGATCACGGCCGACAACCCGGCTACCGTTACCATCTTCGAGACCATCGCTCCCGGCTGGGGCGGCGCGTTCATCTCGTGGGCCATCATCATCTCCGTCGTGGGTTCGTGGCTCTCGTTCACGATGCTTCCCGCCGAGACCACGTCCATGATGGCCGATCACGGCATCCTGCCCAAGGTGTGGGACAAGCGCAACGACAAGAACGCCCCCAAGGTCTCGCTGCTCATCGTGGGCGCCTGCACCGAGGTGTTCATCATCGTGGCCACCTTCTCGTCCAGCGCGTACGACTTCGCGTTCTCGATGTGCACCGTCGCTATCGTCATCACCTGGGCTCTGGCTGCCGCCTACCAGGTTAAGTACAGCGCTCAGCACAAAGAGATGGGCCAGTTGCTTCTGGGCGTCATCGCTTTGACCTTCCAGGTCGTGGGCGTTCTGTTCAACGGCTACGGGTTCTTGCTGCTCACCTGCCTCGGCTACGTCCCCGGCTTCTTCTTCTACAAGAAGGCGCGCGAGGAGAACGGCGCGACCGTTACGAAGAACGAGTACATCTTCGCGCTCATCATCGGGTGCCTGGGTGTTCTGGGTGTGGTTCTGAACCTGATGGGAGTTATCTCGGTGTTCTAGTTCCGGGTGCTTCGGTTCGACGGGTTCACCCAACAATTCGATCTGAAGGAAGGAGGCGGCTTGCGCGAGCCGCCTCCTTTCGCTTTTTTCGAAGGAGGAAGCATGGACATAAGGACGATCGGCGTCGAGGACTTCCTGAACGTGTGGGAGCACGAAGCTACATGGGATATAGCCCAATCGACCATCGACAGCCTGACCATGGAGGAGATCCTCGCGCTGAGCGGCGATGCGGGTGCGCGTTTCTACGAGGCGCTTGACGGCAAGAAGATGAACTACGGCTGGATCGACGGCTCGGCCGAGTTCCGCGAGGAGGTGGCGGCGCTGTATCGCAGCGTCGATCCGGCCAACGTGTTGCAGACGAACGGGGGAACGGGGGCCAACCTCAACGCCATCATGGCCCTGGTCAGCCCCGGCGATCATGTGGTGGCCGAGTACCCTACGTATCAGCCGCTGTACGATCTGCCCGCGGCGTTGGGCGCCGAAGTGGACCGGTGGGTTATTCACGAAGAGGACGGCTGGCAGCCCCGCATCGACGAGCTGAAGGCGCTAGTGCGCAAAGATACGAAGCTGATCTGCATAAACAATGCCAGTAATCCCTTGGGGACCTGTATCTCCAAAGACCTTCTGCAAGAGATCGTCGAAGTCGCCCGGTCGGTGGACGCCTGGCTTCTGTGCGACGAGGTGTTCTTCCCCATCGAGGATGTGGACGACTACGTCAGCGTGGTGGATGTCTACGACAAGGGCGTGGCGACCAACTCCATCTCCAAGCGCTTCTCGGTGCCCGCCGCACGCGTGGGGTGGACGGTGTCGAACAAAGAGCTGGCTGATCGGATGCGCGTGCTGCGCGACTACACGATGATCTGCGCCGGCGTGTTCAACGACGCCCTGGCTACGCTGGTGCTGCGCAACCGAGATGCTATTCTCGATCGCAACCTGGGCATTATCCGGAAGAATCGCGCCATCGTCCAGGAATGGATCGACAAGGAGCCGCGCGTATCGTGGGTTCCTCCGAAGGGAGTTTCGGTTAGCTACATCCGGCTGGACATTCCGGAAGACGATGAGAAGTTCTGCCTCGATCTGCTGCGCGACGAGGGTGTGCTGCTGGTTCCCGGAAGCCGCTTCGAGCTTCCGCGCGGCGCTCGACTGGGATTCTGCGCGTCAGAGCCCGTGTTGCGGACCGGTTTGGATATCCTGTCCTCGTACCTCAAGTGCAAGTTCGACTGACGATCGACAAGATCGATGTAATTGAGAAATTACATAATCGATCTATACGTTGTCATATCGGATTAATGCGTAAATAAGGTATTTGATCTGCGGATATTAGGTTCTTATCAGAGGTGTCGTGGTAATCTGACAAGCAAATAGGGGAGGTTGAACCACGATCGGAGAGACCGGCGGCCAAGCAAGTGCCTCCCCTGGCCTCCGCTCGGGCCCGCACTTAGATGCGGGCTTCGCCCTCGCTTTCGGCCGGGGTTTCCGACAGCAGCTGGATGAGCTGCTCTTTCGAGCCGATCCCGATCTTGCGGTATATGTTGCGTGCGTGGGTGTAGACGGTGTTTTCGGAAATGACCAGGGTTTTCGCGATGTACACCGACGAATGGCCCCGCCCCATGTACGCCATGATCTCGCGTTCTCTGGGGGAGAGGCGGAACCTCTCGGAGGTTTCCCGGCAGCGTTCCCGATACGCATCGGCGGGGGGCTTTTTCGAGGCGAGGGGCCCTCTTCGCGTTCCGCCTCGGATTTGTCGGTCAAGTCGCGCCGCGTGTGCTGAACGATGGGGGATACTGCCAGGTAGGTGCAGTAAAGCGACACCACGAACAGCGAGACGGCGTTGGTGAGGAACGCGCTGGCGTGGACGGATCCGACCAGCAGTCCGCCGAGACTCGACAGGGAGAAGGCGAAGATGAGGCCCGCATATACCAGCCTATCGGGAAACTCCCGCGCGTTTGCGCTGGCCACTCCGAGGGCCAGGGAGAGCAGGGCGGTTATTCCGAAGAACACGTACACCGCGATGTAGAGGATCTCCCGTCCGCCTATCAGGCCGTACGGCAGAGCCTGCAGCAGCATGATCGCGACGGCGGCCACCGGCAGCACCGTTTCGTACAGGAAATGCAGCGGGGGCTGCTTGAACCGGACGAAGCACAGGGGCGCGAGCAGAAGCGCGGCGACGAGGTTTCCCGCCACCTCGACGTTGGCTATGCCGTATACCTTCAGCGGCGCGACCCCCATGAAGAACGCGAAGAGGGCAAGCCCCAGGAACGCGGGGAAAAGAACCGAGACGAAGCGCTTCGAGATGCAGGTGAACGCCGCG
Organism: Berryella intestinalis; assembly: GCF_000814825.1. NCBI lineage: Bacteria > Bacillati > Actinomycetota > Coriobacteriia > Eggerthellales > Eggerthellaceae > Berryella > Berryella intestinalis. Next base: position 1,912,360 of record NZ_CP009302.1, on the reverse strand, counting down.
AACGGCGAGATCCCATCCTGTTCGGGCACAGCCTCCGAGCGGTTCGGGGACGCCTGGGAGGAAGGCTCTTCGCAGCCCGCTCCCGCGATCCGCTCGGCCTGTCGGTCGGTTGGCTCTTCTGTTCGGGAGCCCGCCTCGCTGACGACGGATGCGGGCCTGCCAAGCGCCCTGCAAACCACGGGGGCGGTTCCGAGAACGAGCAGGAGGCACGAGAGCGCGAGCAGGGGCACCGCGGGAAGGTAGCTGGCAAGCCAGTTGATGGCCGCGCTGGACCCGACTACGATGCAGGCCCCGAGCAGCGCGCGCCTCACCCCGTAGCCGCTGAAGCTGTCCTTCCAGGCAATCAGGACGAATACCAGCGAAATTCCGGATACGGCTCCCGCGATCGAGGCCGCGAGGGGGTCGAACCCGATCAGCCCCTCGGCCATGCAGTAAAACGAGCCGGTCGAGACGACGTAGAGCGGCGAGAAGACGAGCGCAGCCCATCTCAGGGGCTTCGATTCCGGGAAGCAGGCGGAGACCGCCTCGCGTCGCTCCACGGCGCGGCGCACCATCGACAGGTGGCTCGAGATGAACAGCGCTCCCGATACCGCGATGCAGGCCGCCATCATGGGCAGGACGAAGCTGCCGACGTTCACCAGATCGCCTGCCAGGAGGCTGAAGGACATGACGTTCGGGGAGTAGAGGGGCATGCTTGCGAACAGGGCGATCGCGAACAGCACGTCCAGATCGATGCGCAGCAGCTCGTTTTTCGGGTTGTCGGTATCCATGTTGCGATTGTACTTCAAGCTTGTCGCAACCGACTCTCATCAATTTCCTTGATGCGCTGTGACCAGGGATTCCCAAGTTCCCCAATTTCCGCGATAGGCATTTCGGCCGCCGTTTCCTACAGTTCTCGCCATCGAGCCCGACGCGCGGCGCCGGGGTTGCGACATCGCATCGAGGGGATAACGAAGGGAAGGATTGGAAATGGCCGTTGAATTTTCCCGTAGGAGCTTTCTGAGGGGCATGGGCGTTATGGGCGCGGGAGCCGCGGCATCCGCGGCGCTTGCCGGCTGTTCGCCCAAGGGGTCTGCCGACAAGGGCGCGTCGAAGGCCGCTGCCGAGCCGACCACCTGGCGCACCGCCCCCGCCGAGATCGCATCGTTTGACGAAGAGGTTTCGTGCGACGTGGTGGTGGCCGGCCACGGCTACGCCGGCCTGACCGCTTGCCGGGAGCTGGCGGAAAGCGGCGCGCGCGTCGTGCTGATCGAGCGCCAGGCCGAAGATACGTATGCGCCGGTGGGCAACGAGGGGGCGGCGCTCAACGCCACCATCCTCCAGCAGCGCGGCGTTCCCGCCATCGATCCGGTCGAGTTCTTCCAGAACTACATGCGCATCACGGGCAACTACCCCAACCAAGAGCTGGTGATGAAGTTCGCCCAGAACTCCGGAGCCAACATGGACTGGTACCTCTCCGGGCTCACCGAGGCCGATCTGGCCACCATGACCACGGCGTTCTTTCCGAAAACCGAGCACCAGCTCGACGAGCTGAGCGGCATTAAGTTCTGGCCCTCCGTTTGCAGCTTCTACGGCGAGTGCAACCAGACCAAGATCCATGCGGTGAACCGCGAGCAAGCGAAGAAGGCCGGGGCCGAGTTCCGCTTCTCGACCGAGGCCCAGTACGTGATCATGGAGGGCGGCAAGGTCGCGGGCCTGGCCGCTACCAGCGATAAGAAGAACATCAAGTTCAACTGCAAGGCGGTGGTCATCGCCACGGGAGGCTTCGGGGCGAATGCCGAAATGATGGCCGATCTCATGCCCGATATGAAAAACGCCCTGGTGGAAGGCGAAGAGCTTACCTCCATGGCGGCCAACAACACGGGTCGCGGCGTCCAGATGGCCTACTGGGCCGGGGCGCATCTGGAGACCTGCCCGATCCCCGGCATGAACATGAAGGGCCTGTCGGTTCCCGGCAAGATGAACTGCCTGCCGCAGGCCGTGTGGATCGACGAGAACGGCAAGCGCTTCTGCAACGAGTACTATCCCACGGCAGAGCAGCGAGGTTTCGCCACCGTATACAAGACGCGCAAGACCAAGTTCGCGGTCGTCGACTCCAACTTCCCCACGTATCGCCAGTACACCATCCCGCAGCACGCCGGGTTCAGTGCCAACGAGGAGAACCTGGCCGCCCTGCAGAAGTCCCTCGACAAGGCGTACGCCAAATTCAAGGGAACCTATCAGGAAGAGGAGAAGAAAGACGAGGGCGCCCAGCACGGACCCGTGGTCGAGGTCGAGTACATCGCCGACGACACGCTTCAGGGTCTGGCTTCCCAGCTGGGATTCGAGGGAGACGCGCTCGCCGCTTTCCTGAAGACCATCGAGGACTACAACTCCTATTGCGCGGCGGGGGCCGATCAGGAGTTCGGGCGCGATGCGAGGGTGCTGTTTCCCGTCGAGGAAGGGCCCTTCTACGCCTGCAAGTTCGACCCCGTTCTGGGCGAGACCATGGTTACGTGCGGGGGCATCCTCACCGATGGCGAGCAGAACGCAGTCGATGCGAACTACGAGCCGATCGCCGGCCTGTACGTCTCCGGGAACGACTGCGGCCGCCGCTTCGGCTACGAGTACATCACCCCCATCCCCGGCATGTCGCTTGGCATGGCGATCTGCCTGGGACGCGAATGCGGCAAGTCGGTCGCGCGCTTCCTCGGGAAGGCCTAGGTTTCCCCCTTCGCCCCTTGGCTGCTGACGGGGGGCGGGCGGTCTTGGGGCTGCCCTGCCTCCCTCCTTTTCCGATGGCGCCCCGAAAGCCGGGCGCCTACGTTTCGACTCCTTTTCGCCCATGCGGTGAAAACGTGCGCTTTGGCGATACCTTCCCGTCGCCAAAGCGCACGGGAGTAGAATTATCGGGATTGATAGGCGCTTTTCTGAAAGGGCGCCGGGAGGCGGCGGCGCCCGTCGGGCGCTCTCGATGAAGGGACGGTACCATGGCCGATATCCAAGAAGTCCAGTACATCTGGAAAAACGGTGAGATCATCCCCTGGGCGGAGGCCACGACGCACGTCCTCAGCCACTCGCTGCATTACGGTTCGGGCGTGTTCGAGGGCATCCGCTGCTACGAGAACCCCGAGACGCATAAAAGCTACGTGTTCCGTCTCCAGGACCATATGGAGCGCCTGGTCCGCAGCTGCAAAATCGCTATGATCGACCTTCCCTACACCGCAGACGAGCTGGTTCGGGCGACGGTCGACATCATCAAGGCCAACGGCCTGAAGAAGTGCTACATCCGTCCCCTCGTGTACCGCGGCTACGGCGTGATGGGGGTCGATCCCACCGGCGCTCCCACCGACGTTATCATCGCCGTGTGGCCGTGGGATGCCTATCTGGGGGCCGAGGCCCTGGCCAAGGGCATCAAGGTGGGCGTTTCTTCGTGGCGCCAGCGCTCCAACAACGCCATCCCCCCTGCGGTGAAGGCCACGGCGTCCTATATGAACTCGCTGCTTGCGAAGCTCGAGGCGAAGGCGCACGGCTACGGCGAGGCCATCATGTTGAACGAGGCCGGCCTGGTGTGCGAGGGCACGGGCGAGAACCTGTTCGTCGTGCGCAACGGCGTGATCTCGACGCCGCCTCTGTCCGACGGCCTGCTCGAGGGAATCACGCGCGACTCGGTGCTGCAGATCGCGACCGACATGTTCGAGGACGGCGAGATCGACGCCTGCCCGCTTGAAGAGAGCCTGACCCGCACGGACCTGTACGTCGCCGACGAGGTGTTCATGACGGGCTCGGCCGCCGAGCTCACGCCCGTTGCCAGCGTGGACGAGCGCCAGGTCGGATCCGGCTCGCGCGGTCCTGTGACCGAGGCTTTGCAGGCCCGCTTCTTCGACGCGGTGTACGGCAACGCCGAGCGCTATGCCGACTGGCTGACCGAGGTGGAGTAGCGCAGATGGACGATCTGCGCAGCGAAGACGTCGAGAACCTGCTTGAGGTTCTCGTCGCCATCGACGACAAGGACCGGATGTTCGCCCTGCTCGAAGATCTGTTCACCATCAGGGAGATCCGCGAATCGTCCCAGCGCTTGGCGGTCGCTCGCATGCTGGACTCGGGCATGTCGTACGTGGCCATCGAGAAGGAGACGGGCATGTCGGCCACGACCATCGCGCGCGTTTCCAAGTGCCTGGGATACGGCGCGGGCGGGTACCGCCATGCCATCGACCTTCTGGATGACGAAGGGCGTTCGAGCTTAAGGTAAGGTTCCTTTCGCCAGCTCCCGCAATTCTGCTCGCTTGTCCCGGGCCCAACGTAGGTTTTCAGCGGATGTCCGGCGCGATTCTATTATTTTGCGTACAGCCAGACGGTGCGATTCTAGCTGCAGACGGCCGTTTTCCTCTAAAAACGGCCGAGCTGCCTGCTCGAACTTGTCGAAGGCGGTCGCAAAATACCAACCTGCGGCCATGCACACGTAGTAATCCGGGTGCCGCACTGCCGCCACCCATTCCAGCTGCTCGGGCGCAAAATGGCCTTTTAGCAGGGCTTGCAACAGCACCAGCACTCCGGTGCGAACCGTATAGGCATCTCCGCTAGCACCGCCGTTTCCCGCGCTCAAGTCGCCCAGCCAGCTCCGTCCGGTCGCGATCACCTCCGCCGCGCCCTCGGTACCGAGGGCGCGTTTCCCGCGGAGCAATGCCGGATCGAAGGAATCGGTCACCATCCAGTTATCGATATACGGAAGGAAATGCTCGCAGGCTGTCCTCCACTGGCCGGCATCCCGCAAGGCGTTCAGGGTGTGAACGTGCACTATATCCAGCTCCACGTAAGGGTGGGGCACGCTGGCGCGAAATTCTGAGGGACTGACCGGCAGCTCCCCTGCCAACAGGCTCTTCGAGGCTGCTTTCATATCGGCGCTTTTAACCCCGAGGAAGCGCTCCGGCGCTACGGTCGGCACCAACTTCGCGCTGAATGCCGCGGTCTTCGCACTAGCTTTGCCTCGCAGCGCTTCAACCAAGATCCGATTCGCATCCATGTTCTCAGCCTCCGTTCCGCTCCAAAGGTGATCGCCGTGTCCAACAAGACCCTAGAGCGGATAAGCTCGAGGTCTTGTTTTCTTCCGAGCCGTATTCTATCGATCCCGGCAGGCTTGAGCCAAAACCGCGCTCCGTGCGTCGCGACGGGCTCCTTGCCCTTCCGATATGTAAGTCTATCGCTTAGCGTAGGGCGATTACGCGGATCAGCCCCAAGATGCACACGAGGGCGAAGGCCAGCACCGCGTACGAAGCTATCCACTTCCACCAATTGAGTTTGCGCAACGCAGGGAAACGCACGGCGATCCTGCGTTTGTCGGCTATCAGCAGGGCGGTTGACGCGAAAAGCACGGGCATGACCACCAAAAACCCGATTGCGTTGTGCCAGATGGGCATTGCCTGGTTCTGGGGCGTCGGATTGACGAAGGATGAGAAGCAGCCCAGAAGCAGCACGAACAGCGATGCGACCAGCAGCCCGTTCCAGATCTTTCCCAGGATGGAGAACCTTTCCGGTTCGGCCGGCTTGGGGGCGAAGCGCCTGCCGAGTGCCCGACGCGCGTTTCGCCGCGTGCCGGACGGCGCCGCTGCGAGGGGCCGATTGCCGGGAGAGGGCGCCGCGACGTCGGCCGCTGGCGCACTCAACCCGGGCGCTTTTCGGGGGATAGGATGCGCGGGGCAAGCGCTTAGGAAGGCGTTTTTCAGGGCTCGGGCGCTCGCGAATCGCTTTTCGGGATCGAACTCGGTCGCGCACATCAGCACGGCGCGCATCGGCTCGGGGATATCGGCGCCGGGGAAGCGGTCGTCATGGGTCGAGGCCGAGGGGATGGTTCCCGTCAGGCAGAAGTACAGCAGCATCCCCAGGGCGTACACGTCGCTTCGCACCGTGGTCTGCTTGTATCCGAACTGCTCGGGCGGCGAGAACGATCTCGTCCCGAACAGCAGGGTGTCCGTTTCGGCACCTTCTTTGAAATCGCGGGCGATGCCCAGGTCGATGAGGACGGCGCGCGCATCCTGGACGATCACGTTGCTGGGCTTGAGGTCGCGGTGGATGAGCGGCGGGTCGAACCGCTCGTGGATGGATGCGACCGCATCGCAGATGGGAGGGAGCAGCCTGCACGCGAGGTCGCTTCCCGCGCCCAGCCGCGAGACGGCGCGATCGAGGGTTTCGCCCGACAGGTACTCCATGACCACGATCAGGTGCTCGTCGGTTTCATAGCATTCGTACACGTGGGGGACGGATTCCAGCGGATCGGCCTCGCTGTGCTGTTGGTCGAATATGCGCTGGTAGGCGCTGCCGAGGTGCGAGGCGCTCTCGATGTACTTCCTCACGTACAGATGCTGGAACCCCCGCTTCATCCGCAGGGGGGCGTCCGCCTCCAGAACGGAGTCGGGAAGGTACACCAGTTCGGTGCGTTCGGCATCGGTGCTTTTCAGGGTGTCGACAACGCGGTACCGGTCCTCGCGCTCGAGGCTTGCCAGGTATCGCTTGAGGTCGTTCGTGTCGATGGAGGGCATGCTGTCAGTTCTCGATGATCGTCTGTTCCCCGAAACCGTAAAGTTCGCCCTCCGCCTGCAGCAGCGTTGCGCCTTTTTGGAGGGAGTAGATGATTATAGCGTCGCGGCGGTTCTTCGGGTACAGCCGGCTGATGCCCCCGGCCTGCAAAAGCCGCTGGGTCTCCTGCACGGTGAGCCGCATGCCGAACGCGATCTGCAACAGCTTGTTGCGGGTCGGGTTCCTGCGTCCGGCGAATATGTACCAGGCGTAGGTTTCGTCGAGGTCGGCCGCCCGAGCGACCTCCTTGTACTTCATGCCCCGGTCTTGCAGCAGGCGGTTCAGGTATTCGGTGAGGGTGGGCGCATCGAACGTGCGGCTTTCGACGAAGGCCTTCGGATCGGGCGAATTGACCAGTTCGGAGAGGAGATGTTCGGTGAGGGGCTCGTTCACGGGCGATGCCTTTTGCTGGAAAGCGGACGAAAACTGCAGCCGCTTGCGCACGCGGGGCCTTATAAACGCCCAGCGCCGTACCTCGGTACGGCGCTCCAATGCTCGAAGCAGGCGAGGGAGGCGAACGCCCCCTCGCCGCATTGTACTATTCAACGCTGAAGTTCTTCGTGACGAGGATGTCCTTGTCTCCGTTCAAGCTGATCAGCGGAGAGACCTCGACGGTCACCTCGCTTGCATCGGTCAGCTCGTAGGCCTGCTTGACGGTGATCTCGGCGCCGGGCTTCACCTGGCTCAGCGACTTGCTGCTATCCAGGTCGCGCACCATCGCGCTGTCGAGCTGGACGCCGTTTTGGAAGGCCCGGGCGGTTACGTTGGCAAGGAACGACGTGCTGTCGTCGGTCATATTCTTCCAGGTGTACGTGACGACGATCGCGTTTTTGCCGGAGTAGTCCTGGATCAGCTCGGAGCCGTCGATGGTTACCTGGTACTTGGTTTTGTTCGAGCTATCGGCCTTTTCCGCAGATTCGCCGCCCGCGGTCGAGCCGGACGGGGTCGAGGCCTGCTCGGAGACGTTTTCGACCTGGGTGCTTTCCATGGCCTTATCGATTGCGGCGGAGTACAGGCTCTGGGTGGCGATGACGATCACGACGGCCAAGACATTGACGATGGCGGCCGCGACGGCAAGGCCTTTGCCGGTCTTCTTCCCCTTGTTGATGCCCACCAGCCCGACTATCGCGAGGATGATTCCCACGATGGCGAAGATGAACGACAGGTTGTTCACGATGGGGATGAACGAGCTGGCCAAAGCGAGTACGCCGAGAACCAGCGCGGCGATGGCCGATCCCGACGTTCCCGTCGGCTCAGGCCTTTGATCGGGGGCAAAACCAAGTTGTTCCATGATTCCCTCTTCCTTCCAGGTTAGATGACGGTGCCCATGTTAGGGAAAGGGAGGATGCGATTCATTAGCTGCCAGTTAATGATCGGGCGGTTTTTTTTCAGCGGGTCATTCGGTTAGGGAGAATCGGCAGGTGATGGACAGGGCGTCTTTCAGGCTTTGGTAGAGGGTTGCCCGCGCGAGCGCCCCGTCGATCACCGTGCGAGCTTGCGGCTCGTCCATGAATGTGAACAGGTAGGCTTCGACGCGCACCGACGCGATGCGCGCAGTGCCTTCGACGCCGCGCACGCCGAGGGCTGCCAACGGGTTCTCTACGGTTACATGCGCCCTTGCTTCGACGTCCATCAGGTCTTCTCCTCGGCGGTGAAACTCATCGCCGAGGAGAAGCAGGATCTCGGACAGGATGGCGCAGGCGCATTCGTCGAGTGCGCTGAATTCTTCGTCTGCGGGGTCGAAGCTGAGGACGCGGGAGACGGACCTCATGCCGGCGCCGTTGTAGACCTTTACGGCCTCGTCGGTGCGTATCGCGCGATAGGACGCGGTGAAGCGCTGCGACTCCGGAACAGCGGGCTCGGCTTGTCGTTGCGCGTCGTGCGCTTTCGGGGAGTGGGTTCGATCAGGCATGGAATTCGGCTCTCAGTCTGCGCGATGCCTCGACCATGCGCTTCGTTTTCTGCTCGATAAGGTCATAGGTGCTTACCGGGCGGTTGGAAAACGTCGCGAAACCGCAGTCGGGGTTGAGCGCCACGTTGTCGGCGCCTAATGCGCGTGCCGCTTTCCGCCCGCGTTCCATCATAGATTCGACGGGCTCGGTCCGGTCGAGGCGGGGGTTGAGCACGCCCAGCCCCAATGCGAACCTTCCCCGTATGCGCGGGTCGTTCAGGAACGCATCCAGTTCGCCTGCGCGCGGCGTAGAGAACTCGAGTGCCAGCATGCGGGGCGCAGCCTGGGAGAACAGGTCGATCAGCGGGGTGTATGGTCCGGTGAGCAGTATCGATTCGTCGCGGCTCCAGTTTCCGCGGCATACATGCAAGCTTGAGACGGAACGCGACTCATCGACGAAGCCCACGACCCGCTTGATGAGGCTTGCGGCGAATTCGAGCTCTTCGGCCGGGTCTTTGCGCTGGGACAGTGCGGCGCACATGAAGGTGCGCGTCTTGCCCTCGGTGAACACCACTTCGGTGAGGACGGGTTCGTCGAATTGTATGATATCGACGCCCTCATCCTGCAAAGCGCTGATCTCCCGACGGTAGATCTCGAGCACGGCCTCGCCCAAGCGTTCCTTGTCGGGATATCCCTGCGTGCTGAGCGCAGGGAGCCACATGCTTCGGGTGACCAGGTACGGCCCGGGAAGCGTGATCTTCACCGGTTTGTCGGTGAGGCTTTTCAGCAGTCGCAGTTCCTCCAGCACGATGTCGCCCCGATACTCGAGGGTCCCGGTGCAGATGGCGTTTCTGATCGAGGCCGCGGGAACATCCAGCGTATCCAGGATCTCGTCGAAGGCTCGCTTGTCTTCGACGTAGTCCATCATATCGGCCATGCTCATCGGCGTGACGCCGCCGATCTTCTCGGATATGAACGACACGTAGTTATCGCGCGCGATCTCTCCGGAAACGATGACGTCGAGCCCCAGGCGCTCTTGCAGCTTGACGACGCGCTCGGTCTCCTTGCGCACGAGAAGGTCGTACTCCGTCTGCTCGAGGCGACCTGCCGCCAGCAGGCGCCGAGCCCGCATGAGCTCGGCGCTGCGCGGCATGGAGCCCATCAGAGAGGTGAAGAATCGCTCCATGCTATTCTCTCTTCCCTTTCGGTTGCGAATCGGGGGACCTACGGGCGTGCGTTGAACTCGTCGAGGAATCCCATCAGGTCGTTTGCCCGAGTCACCGGACCATAACCCGATGTGCGGCCGGGCACCCACGCGGTGAGACCCTCCATGTCCATGATCTCTTTCTGTTCGGGATCGGAGTAGTCCATGGAAAGCAGGGCGTCGGTGAATGCGGCCAGCGCGTCCTCGTCTACGTCGGGACGGGCGGTGAACAGGCAGTGATCGAATGCGGGCGTGTGGGCGATGACGGTTACCGTGTTTTCGTCGACGGTGCCGTCGGCTATCCAACCTTGGAAGTTCGCTTCGAGTGCGAAGGTGGCGTCCACCTCGCCTGCAACCAGGGCGAACATAGCGTCCTTTTCCCCGCCGACGTGGTCGCCGTGAAGCCCGATCCCGATGTCGAACCGCCGTTCTTCGTAGTCTTTCCCGAAGGCGAGCCCTTCATCGTGGAGAAACGCGATGGGGATCAGGCGAGCCTGAGGGCTGTCTATGGCTCCGAAGCCCACGGTCTTTCCCTTCAGGTCATCGATAGCCTCGATGCCCGAATCGGCTCGTACCGCCAGCACGGTGCGCAGGTCCTGGTCGGTGTTGCGCATACAGCCGTGCTTTTCGGCCCCGGCGAATCGAAGATGCGCATCGAGATGGGCAAGGGGCGAATTCCAGGCGATGTCGATCTCGCCCGATTCCAGCCCGTCGACCTGCAGTTTGTAATCTCGGTAGAACACCGGTTGGATGGGGGCTCCGGCCTTGTCGCAGTATCCTTTGATCAAATCCCAGATGACGGTTACCTTCGGGTCGTATATAACGGCTCCTACCTTCAACGCAGACATAGGCGCTCCTTTCGTCTTTCGCTCGAGATTCGGAGGGACGGCGTGCACCGTCCCTCCGAACGGTTCTTACAGCAGGGGAAGGCCTGCGAGGGCCTTTCCCAGCCACACATGGAGGACGTCGACGCTGGGAGCCATGATCTGGCCGGCGTAGGCGTCGCGCGTCAGGCGTTCGACAGCCGTCGCCCCGTTGTAGGCTTTGCCGCCTCCGACGCGCATGGCGATGCGCGACGCTTCGATGGCGTTTTCGGAGGCGTTGATGCGCGCTGCGATCACCTTGGCCAGAGCGTCGGGCTCTTGCGCTTCCATCGCGCGAGCTGCTTCGACGGTGAGCATCTTCGAGCTTTGGGCCTTGATGTACAGGTCGGACAGGTGGAGCTGGACGGTTTCGATCTGGGTGAGGCTGGTTCCATCGGGATAGGCCCTGCGCTTCGCATGGTCGAGCGCGATCTGGCACTGCTGTTCGGCAAGCCCGGTGTACACTGCGGCCAATCCCAGGATGAAGGGAGGCGCCACCTGCTCGAACACTTGGCTTTCGCCCTCCCCTTCGGCTCCGATGCGCCAAAAGTCCCCAAGTTCGACGTCGTCGAGCTCCATGGGGCACGAGACGTTTCCGCGCATGCCCATGCCGTGCCACGATTCGCTTTTGAATGACAGGCCGGGGGTTTCCAGGGGAACGACCCAGTTGCTGATGCCCTCGGTTCCGTCGGAGGTGTTCGACAGCACCAGGTAGAAGCTTGCGTATTCGGCCGACGTCACCATGGATTTGAGGCCCTTGAGCCGGACGGACCCGTCCGTGCGGGTCGCGGTGGTCTGGGGAAGGTAGAAGTGCGTGCCGGTTCCGAACTCGGAGTAGGCAAGCGCCAGGCATTTGCGGTTTTCGACCACCTCTTCGACGATGCGGGCCTTCAGATCGTCGCCGGCCCTGCACAGGATGGTGAAAAGGGCGACGTTGTGCATCATGTAGCACAGGCCCACGGTCGGGCAGCTTTCGGCGAAGGCGAGGCAAACCTCCTGATGCTCCTTGAGGCCCATGCCCCATCCACCCTGGTTCTTGGGAATGAGCAGGGCGAAGAACCCGGCTTCACCGATTTGGTCGAACAGCTCGGCGGGGAAAGCGCTTTCGCTGTCGATCTTTCCCGCCAAAGGCGCGATATGCTGTTCGGCGAAATCCTTCGCTTTTTGATAACAGTCAGACATCGATCTCTCCCATCGATCGCGTTCATGAAAGGCTTTTTGTCGGGGGATGCCGTCAACCGCGAAGCCGCAAGGCAGAAGAGAAGGCACGCGAAAGGCGGAATCGATTGCTTCCGAGCGCGGGTGCGCTTGGAGTGCGCATACGATGATATGCAGAAGTATGCATAAGAAAGGCGAATGCTATAGCAGAAGTCGCATCCGGACCCTGCTTATATTATTCTCGGTCGACTTGCTGTCAAGCGGTTCGGGCGAGAGAAGTTACCAAACGTTTCCATTGTGTCGGCCCGTGCGAGCGAACGGCTTGAAAAGGAAGGGGGACGGTATCTAGGGCTTCCCCTGGTGGTCGGCGTTTTCTCGCTTGCCGTCAAACCATTGAATTCGGCTTCGGGCGGGACTATACTGGCCGCTCTACCGCGAAACGAAACGACGGTACGGTTCGAAGAAAAGAGGACGCGGCGCCATGAAGCGTTTGCTGGTCGTGGTCGACTTTCAAAAGGATTTCGTCGGGGGGTTCTGCACGCCTGAGAGAGCCGACGAAGTTGACGGGTGCATTGCGGACAAGATCCGCGCGTATCGCGACAACGGGGACAAGATCATCTTCATCTTGGACACGCGCGAAACCGCGTATCTGAACATGCAGGACAGCCACGTGCGCCCGATGCCCCATACCCTGGATGGGATCGGCAACGGACTGTACGGCCAGGTGGCCGAGCTGCGCACCGATATCGACGAGGTGTACTTCAAGGCCTCGTTCGGATCGTCCGACCTGTTCGTCCGTTTGATGAAGGCGCAGAAAGTGGCGGCGTCCATGGGGGTCCTGCCGTTTGTGAGCATCGAAGTGGCGGGGTTGTCCGCAACGAGGTGCCTGCTGTCGAACGTGGTGATAGCCCGCACCGCCTGCCCCGAGGTTCCGGTGATCGTGGATGCGCGCTGCACGGTGGCCCGCGACGAGGATTCGATGCGCAAGGCGCTCGACATCCTTGCCGAGCTGCGCGTTGACGTCCTGAACGCGGATTAGGGCGCGGGCGCCCATCGAAGGAGGCATATGGCCGTCGTCGGCATCCTTTCGGACACGCACGGATTCCTCCCCGATCGGGCCTATATGGCGCTGGGAGGGTGCGACTACATCATCCATGCGGGAGACATCTGCGATCGGACGGTGCTGAGGGATCTGCGCAGCATCCCGGGCGTGCGCGAGGTGTTCGCCGTTCTGGGCAACAACGATCGGGAGGGCGAGTACGGCCCCGAAGTCGGCCGGTTCTCGAAGCCCGTGATCGAAGGAGTGCGGTTCCTTGTAGCGCATTACCCTGACGACGTGCGCATACGTCCCGCAGGTTCGAGCGCCGTGCCTCCGGGAGAACCCGTGCCCGACATCTGCATCCACGGCCACACGCACGTCCCAAGCCTGTTGATGGGCCGCGAGGCCGCTCCGGCGAAGTACGTGCTGTGCCCCGGCTCTGTGAAGCGCCCGCGCGGCGGTTCGTCGGCCTCGGTGGCCTTCGTCGAGGTCGAAGCGGGCCGCATCGTCGATGTGCGCATCCGGCCCCTGTCGGGCGCACGGGGCTGACGAGGACCGCTTCGAGCCGGCGGGAAAGTCCGGCGCGGGACCGTTTCCTCCTGCGTGCCGAACCAAGCGGGGAAACGAAGCGGGGCCCTGCACGGCGATGCGCGCAGGGCCCCGCTGAAGGCGGTTTCGATCCGGGTCGGGCCCGAAGAACTAGTACGCCTTGAAAGCGCTCTTGGGGGCGCCGCAGATGGGGCAGATCTCGAAGTTCTCGCCCTTGTGGATGTAGCCGCAGCCGGGGCACAGGTAGTACGCGTCGTCATCAGCCGCGTCGATATTGTTGTAGGCCTCCAGGTACACCTCGGCGTGGACGGACTCGGCCAGCTTGGCGCGGGTGAACACGGACACGGCCTTCTCGTCGCCCTCTTCGATGGCCTTCTGGATGAAGGCGGGGTACATGTCGGAGGTCTCGTACATCTCGCCGGCGGCCGAGTCGATGAGGTTCAGGTCGGTGGTGACGGGGGCCTTGGCCTCGACGACCGGGCGCTCGTAGTCGGGCTCGGCGGCCTTCACCAGGGCGGCCTCGAGGCGGATGTGGATCTGCTCGGCGTCGGAGGTGGCGCGGAACAGGCGGGCGATCTGGGAATAACCGGCGGCGTCGGCGGCCTCGGCGAACGCGGCGTACTTGGCGGAAGCGCCGGTCTCGCCCATGACGGCGGCCTTCAGGTTCTCAAGCGTGGTGCCCACGGTGGTCTGGGAACCAACGGCGATGTTGAAGTTGGTGGAGTTGCTGGGGGTAGGGAGCTGCTCGCGCACGTTCATCGGCATGAGGCGACCTCGTCTTTCTTTCGATTTGCATTACCGGCGACCCTTTGCCCCTCGCAAAGCGGATCGCCCTGCCCCGATGATACGACCCTTGGGCGGTTAAATGGCGCACAATGTAAATTCACGTAATGTAGTGCAGGATTTGTAACAAATTAGCCAAAGTGTACTCAGAACGCGGATCTTCGGGTTCCGGCGGCCCTCGCTTCCGGTCCGCCGCCTTCTCTTCGAGCTCTCGGCGGATCGCGAGAGCCCCTCCAGCGACCCGGATAGCAAGCCGCTCGGTCCGTTATTATTTCAGTCTGGAAAACGTTGCGCGTATTCTCCTTTAGAATCGACAGATTCGCAGATAATACCGTGCACTGTTGCGATGGAAGGATTCCGATGGATACCGAATCGGCTTGGAAGAGCTACACCGACGAAGACCTCGCCGCGCTCGAGAAGCTTGCGGGCGACTACATAGACTACATCTCCGAGAACAAGATCGAGCGCGAGTTCGCGCGCGCGGCCATACGCGACGCCGAAGCCGCCGGGTACGAGAGCTTGGCCTCGGTGTATCGCGAGGGTCGCGGCCTTAAGGCAGGGGACAAGGTATACGCCCAGATCCACGGCAAGGCGGCCATCCTCGCCCATATCGGCCGCCGACCGCTCGAGCAGGGCATGAACATCCTGGGCGCCCATATCGACTCGCCGCGCCTCGACCTGAAGCAGAACCCCCTGTTCGAGGCGAACGGCCAGGCGCGCCTGGACACGCATTACTACGGCGGCATCAAGAAGTACCAGTGGGTGACGGTGCCGCTGGCCCTGCACGGCGTCGTGGCGAAAAAGGACGGCACGGTGGTCGACGTGGTCATCGGGGAGGACGAGTCCGATCCGGTGTTCTGCGTGACCGATCTGCTGATTCACCTGGCCTCTGCGCAGATGGGCAAGAACGGCAGCGAGGTCGTCGAAGGCGAGGACCTCGACGTGCTGGCGGGCAACCGCCCCTTGGTGATCGAGGCCGCCCAGGGTGACGGTGCCGACGGCACCGACGCGTCGAAGGAGGCCGCCAAGGCCGAGAAAGAGCCGGTGAAGGCCTTCGCGCTTCGGCTCCTCGGCGAGAAATACGGCATCGAGGAGGCCGATTTCCTCTCGGCCGAGATCGAGGTCGTTCCCGCGGGCCGCGCGCGCGAGCTGGGATTCGACCGCAGCATGATCATCGGCTACGGGCAAGACGACAGCGCGTGCGCCTACACCTCGCTGGCAGCGCAGCTGGCCATCGACACTCCCGAGCGCACGGCCCTGTGCGTTTTGGTGGACAAAGAAGAGATCGGCAGCGTCGGCGCAACCGGCATGGCCTCGCAGTTCTTCGAGAATGTCGTGGCCGAGATCATGGAGCTGGCCGGCGAGTCGGGCGACATCCGCCTGCGCCACGCCCTCGCGGCTTCGTCCATGCTGTCTTCCGACGTCTCCGCGGCTTTCGACCCGGCCTACGCGTCGGTGTTCGAGGCGAAAAACGCCGCGTTCCTCGGCCACGGCCTGGTGTTCAACAAGTACACGGGCGCGCGCGGCAAAAGCGGCAGCAACGATGCCAGCGCCGAGTTCGTGGCCGCCATCCGCCGCATCATGGACGACGCGGGCGTGGCGTTCCAGACCGCAGAGCTGGGCAAGGTCGATGCCGGAGGCGGCGGGACCATCGCGTACCTGCCCGCGCGCTACGGCATGAACGTGATAGACTCCGGCGTTGCGGTGCTTTCGATGCATTCTCCGTGGGAGGTCACCAGCAAGGCCGACCTGTACGAAGCCTACAAAGGCTACGTCGCGTTTTTGGAAAACGACCGATAACCCCTCGGTCTTTTCATACAAGCAAGGAAAACTTACGAAACGAAAGGGGGTCCAGTGGAGGAACGAGAGAAATTCGCATCCCGTTTGGGCTTCATTCTCATCAGCGCCGGGTGCGCTATCGGTTTGGGGAACGTGTGGCGGTTCCCGTATATCGTGGGACAGTACGGGGGAGGCGCGTTCGTGCTCCTGTATCTTGTGTTCCTCGTCGCCCTCACGCTTCCCATCGTGGTGATGGAGTTCTCCGTCGGCCGCGCCAGCCAGCGCAGCTACGGTCGTTCGTTCGAGGCGCTTGAACCTGCCGGTTCGCGATGGCACGTGCTGAAGTGGTTCGGGTTCGCCGGCAACTACGTGTTGATGATGTTCTACACGGTGGTGTCCGGTTGGATGCTGAACTACATCTTCAAGAGTGCAACGGGCACGTTCAATGGCCTCGACGCCGCCGGCGTATCCGAGGTGTTCGGAGCTATGCTGTCTAATCCCGTCGAGCTTATCTTCTGGATGGGCGTCGTCGTCATCATCGGCATCCTGTGCACGGCGGCGGGCCTGCGCAACGGGGTCGAGCGCATCACCAAGTACATGATGATCGCCCTGTTCGTGGTTCTGCTGCTGCTGGCCATCCGCTCGGTTACGCTTCCCGGGGCGGCCGAGGGCATCGCGTTCTACCTCACGCCCGACTTCAGCAAGCTGACCGCGAACGGGCTGTCTGGATTCCTCCAGGCGGTGTACGCGGCCATGGGCCAGGCGTTCTTCACCATGTCGGTGGGCATCGGCTCGATGGCGGTGTTCGGAAGCTACATCGATAAGAAGCATTCGCTGACGGGCGAGGCGCTGCGCGTCGGCGGGCTCGACACGTTCGTGGCGATCATGGCCGGCTTCGTGATCTTCCCCGCGTGCTTCGCCTACGGGGTCGACCCCAGCGCGGGCCCGGGCCTGGTGTTCCAGACGCTGCCCGTGGTGTTCGAGGCCATGCCGGGCGGTCAGATGTGGGGCGCCCTGTTCTTCGTGTTCATGTCGTTCGCGGCGCTTTCCACGGTCATCGCCGTGTTCGAGTTCATCATGAGCTTCACCATGGACCAGTGGGGCGTGAGCCGCAGGAAGGCCGTGGCCATCAACGGCACGATGATCTTCCTTCTGGCGCTGCCCTGCGCGCTGGGATTCAACGTGCTTTCGGGCGTCGTCGTTCCCGGTATCGGCGATATCCAGGGCGTCGAGGACTTCATCGTCTCGAACAACCTGTTGCCCATCGGTTCGCTTCTGGTGTTGCTGTTCTGCACGCGCAAGGGCGGCTGGGGTTGGCAGAACTTCATCGCCGAGGCCGATACGGGCAACGGCGTGAAATTCCCCAAGAGGCTGTTCTGGTTCGTGAAGTACGTGGTGCCGTTCATGATCGGCTTCATCATCGTGATGGGCTACATCCCCATCGTGTCGAAGTGGATCGGCGTCGCTTAGTCGGCGAGGTTTCCATCAGGCGGCCTGCGCCGATGGATAGGCGGCGGTTCTGCCGAGATGGAGCCTGCCGGTTAGCGGGTCTATGCTAGTCGATGCGGGCTTGGTCGCCCCGGGGCAAAAGCTCCGGGGCGACTTCTCGTTTTGGCCGAAGGTTCTTGCTTCGCAGCGACCCTTGTCTCGAACCGGCCCCTGCCCCTGCCCCTACCCTGCCCCTGCCAAAAAACGGCCGGTTTGCATCGGCTTGCGTGAAAAACCCTTTCGTTTGTCAAAAAACGGCGGGTTTGCATTCGCGGTCGGCCCTTTGAGGGCTGTCTGGTCCGTCAGAAGTCGGGGCTCTTCGCCACATTGGACTAAAAGACCAGGTAGGGCGGTTGGGTAAGAACAGCCTCGTTTGCATGCCAATGCAAACCGGGGTTTTTCTGACAGGATCGCCTCTTTCGGGTGCGAGCCAATGCAAACCGGCCGTTTTTTGGCAGGGGCAGGGTAGGGGCAGAGGCGGGGACGGGAGCATCGACAAGAACGCGTCGCGCGGTCTCGCCGGTTCGCATGCTTGCCGGTGCGGGGATCGAGGCGCCCAGCGCGCAAAGAAAAAGGGGGCGGCTTGCAAGCCGCCCCCTTCCGCATGCCGGGCTTTCGAGGGGAAGGAGATAACCCGCTCGACAAGCGCGACCTGCTCGGTGGCTATCCGACCAGCACCTGGGCTACCAGCAGGATGCAGCCGAACACGCTGAGGAACGCGACCATGGGCCAAACGAACTTGAACCAGTGCGAGTACTTCATGTCCAGCATCTGCAGCGTCGCCATAACCAGGCCGGTGGGCGCGAGGAACAGCATGGCGTACTGGCCCCAGTTGTACGCGCAGATGATGGCCGACCGATCGATGCCCACCGTATCCGCCAGCGGCGCAAGGATGGGCATGGCAAGCACGGCCAGGCCGGACGAGGACGGGACGATGAATCCCAGCAGGAAGAACAGCAGGAACATCATCACGATGAACAGCGGGCCGTTCATCCCGGCGACGAGGTTCGACGCGTTGTAGAGGATGGTGTCGGACACCAGGCCGTTTTCCAGAACCAGGTTGATGCCGCGCGCGAGGCCGATGATCAGCGACACGCCCACCATGCTCGAGGCGCCGGCGGTGAACGCTTCGGTGCAGGCCTTCTCGTCTTTGCCCGAGATCAGCATGCAGACGATGGTGACCGCCAGGAACATGGCCGCCATCTGGGGGAACCACCAATGCAGCGCCATAACGCCGACTACCATCAGCACAAACGATGCGACGAACAGGGCGAGGATGATCTTCTTGCGCGCGTTGAAGATGGCGACTTCGGGATCGTCGGCCGAGCCCATCGAGTACAGCTCGGCGAAATGCTCGCGGTCCTCATAGGTGTAGGAGAACTCGGGGTTCGCCTTGAGCTTCTTGCAGTACCAGTACAGGTACGCGATCACCACGATACCGCCGACCACGAGGCCGCCGATGCGCCATTCGATCCCCTCGGTGAACGTCGTGCCCGCGGCGTTCGCTGCGATGACGACCGAGAAGGGGTTGATGGTGGAAAACGCCGTGCCCATGGAACCCGCCAGGAAGATGGCACCCACCGACACGATCGAGTCGTACCCGAGGGCGAGGAACAGCGGCACGAGGATGGGGTAGAACGCCACGGCCTCTTCTTCAAGGCCGCAGGTGGTTCCGCCGATGAGCATGAACACCGACACTGCGAAGACCAGCGCGAACTCGCGGCCCTTGGTCTTGCGGGTGAGGGCGAGCAGGCCGGCTTCGAAGGCCCCGGTCATGCGCACGAATCCGATGAAGCCTCCCAACACGAAGATGAACACCATGATGTCGACGCCGTTGATGGTGCCGTTCACCATGGCCAGCGTGATGTCGGAGGCGCCCATGGCGTGCTGGGGAAGCTCGGTGTAGGTGCCCGGGATGGATACGGGCTTGGTGATGGCGCCCTCGACGAACTTGCTGACGTCGACCTCCATGTCGGCGGTGACGGGGTTCTCGGCGAGAGCCTCCTGCGTCGCCGGCATGTGGGTCATGGTGCCGTCGGGTGCGGTGATGACCAGATCGGCGCTCACCTTGTCGTACGAGAGCTTCGAGTAGGATCCTGCGGGAATGAACTGGGTGGCCAGAACGGCGAGGATCGTCAGAACGAACAATATGGTGAAGGCGGTGGGGAAGGAAAGCTTGAATTTCTTTTTCGGGGGAGCGGCTGCCCCTCCGTCCGTAGCAGTGGCTGCATGAGCCATGATGGTCCCTCCTATGGTTTCGACGTGCGGCGGGCGGGTTGATCGGCTGCCCGCCGCACTTCCCTTGATGTGGCTGAAAACGCGGCATCGAACGCACCGGGCGGAAGATGGCGCGCTTTCAGCTGCGGTGCAGGCCCTTGCGGGCGCATCCGCCGGCCCGAGTCCCTTATCACGGGCCGGCGCGTCGGGCTTTTAGTCCACCGTGATGACCGTGCCGGTCCTCCCGCCGATGGCGTCCTTGGCCCTCTCCAGCGAGGTGATGACCGCCCTGCCCGAGGGGCAGTCGGCCAGGTACTCCAGGCAGGCCTGGACCTTGGGCAGCATCGAGCCGGGGGCGAACTGGCCGTCGGCGATGTGGCGCTCGGCCTCGGCGACCGACATATGGTCGAGGGCCTCCTGCTCGGGCGTGTTGAAGTTCACGCAGACCTTCTCGACGGCCGTGAGGATGATGAGGGCGTCGGCCCCGAAGTCGGCGGCCATGCGGGCGCTGGAGCGGTCCTTGTCGATGACGGCGGGAACGCCCTCGTAGCCGGACCCCCGGTCGAACACGGGGACCCCGCCGCCGCCGGCGGCCACCACGATGTAGCCGGCCTCGACCAGGTCGCGCACCGCGTCGAACTCGACGATGCGCACGGGGCGGGGCGAGGCGACGACCTGGCGCCAGCCGCGCCCGGCGTCCTCCCTGTAGGCGTACCCCGTCTCGGCGGCCTTGGCGCGGGCCTCCCCCTCGGTGAGGAAGGCGCCCACCGGCTTGGTGGGGTTCTCGAAGGCCGGGTCGTCGGCCGAGACCACCGTCTGGGTGACGACGTTGGCCGTCGAGCGGTCGATGCCGCGGCGGCGCAGCTCGTTGAGGATCGCCTGGGACAGGTGGTAGCCGATGTAGCCCTGGCTCATGGCGCCGGCCTCGGGGAACGGGATGTCGGGGGTCTTGCCGTCGCGGGCGGCGGCGAAGTCGCAGGCGTTCTTGATCATGCCGACCTGCGGGCCGTTGCCGTGGCTGACGACGACGTTGACGCCCTCGGCGACCAGGTCGACGATGCAGGCGGCGGTGTGGCGCACGAGCTCGAGCTGCTCGGCGGGGGTGTCGCCCAGGGCGTTGCCGCCCAGCGCGATGACGACCGTCTGGCCGTCTCCCTTCTCGTAGGGCATGGTAATCCTCCTAAATGCCCGGGCGGCCCATCGCCGCCTGGCGCAGTAGCGTTGTCGAAAGGGCGGTCTACTTGAGGGTCGCGTACATGACGGCCTTGATGGTGTGCATGCGGTTCTCGGCCTCGTCGAAGACCTTGGAGCGCTTGGACTCGAACACCTCGTCGGAGACCTCCATCTCGGTGATGCCGAACTGCTCGGCCTTCTCGGCACCGACGGTGGTGTTGGTGTCGTGGAAGGCGGGCAGGCAGTGCAGGAAGATGGCGTCGTCGCTGGCGTAGCCCATGACCTCCTCGGTCACGCGGTAGGGCTCGAGGTTCCTGATGCGCTCGGCCCAGACCTCGTCGGGCTCGCCCATCGACACCCACACGTCGGCGTAGATCACGTCGGCGCCGGTGCAGGCCTCCCTGGGGTCCTCGGTCAGCTTGACGGTGCAGCCGTTCTCGGCGGCGATGGCCGAGCACTCCTCGACGAGGGCGGGGTCGGGCCAGTTGGTCTTCGGCGCGCAGCCCACGAAGTTCATGCCGAGCTTGGCGCACACGACCATCATCGAGCGGGCGACGTTGTTGGCGGCGTCGGCCATGAACACGACCGTGCGGCCCTTGAGGTCGTAGTTGAAGTTCTCCTGCATGGTCAGCACGTCGGCGAGCATCTGGGTGGGGTGCCACAGGTCGGTCAGGCCGTTCCACACCGGCACGCCGGCCTTGGCGGCGAGCTCCTCGACGTCCTCCTGGGCGAAGCCGCGGAACTCGATGCCGTCGTACATGCGCCCGAGCACGCGGGCGGTGTCCTCGATGGACTCCTTCTTGCCCATCTGCGAGCTGCCCGGGTCGAGGTAGGTCACGCCCATGCCCAGGTCCATGCCGCCGACCTCGAAGGCGCAGCGGGTGCGGGTGGAGGTCTTCTGGAACAGCAGCACGATGTTCTTGCCCTCCAGGTAGCGGTGGGGCACGCCGGCGCGCTTCATGTCCTTGAAGTTCTTCGAGAGCTTCAGCAGGTACTCGATCTCCTCGGTGGAGAAGTCGAGCAGGCGGATGAAGCTGCGGCCGCTGAGGTTGACGCCCATGGTGGTTCCTTTCTCCTTCGGTGCCCGCGCCATATCGCGCGGGCGGTTTCCGTTGGGCGGCGGGTCCTCCTTTGTCCTGTGGGCGTTTTCGCCTGTCGGGCCCTGTCGCACTCCGCCGTCCGTTCCCTCTGCGATGAATGTAGGGAAAGCCGAGCGGGAAAAACACGTTTAATTTGGTTGGCCCAAGGGGTTTAAAGTGGGTGTAGACTGCTAAGCCAGCGGATATAATGCCCCTATTATTCAAAACCGAGCAGCGTCAGCGCGCATGAATGCTCGCTGCGTCCGCACGGCCCGGATCTGCGTTTTATCGTCAGGAGGCTTGGTTGGAGCTTGCGCTGTTCTATTTTACGTGCGTCGTGCTGCTTGTCAGCGTGGGGTCGTTTTCGCTTTGCCTCTCGACGTTCATCGTCACCCGCCGCAAGACCTACGGCCTCGCTGCGGTAGCCTTCCTTTCGTACTTCTTCGACGTCCTGATGGTGTTCCAGGACTACTATCTGTTCAGCGGGTCGTTCCACGAGATCGCCGACGCCTACTACGTGGGACAGCCCTTCGGGCTTTTGGTGACCGGGCTGGGCGTCCTGGCGTCGATCTGGCTCATCGTGTGCGTCTCCCTCGACATCCGCCATCCGGCGTGGCTGATCGGCCCGTGCGTTGCGTTCTGCCTGGCCAGCGCCGCTGTGTGGGGGTTGCTTCCGCCGGGTAACGTCAGGCTGTTCGCCTTCGTGACCATGAGGGAGGCGTTCCTGCTGTGGTCGCTTGCGGTGTTCTTCGCCAAAACGGCCCTGTCCAGCGATGCGTTCCGCTCGCGCATGCGCAAGCGCATTCCGTTTTTCGCGGTGGGGGCCCTGCTGGTGGTGTGCGTCGTCGTCGAAAACGTGCTCACCATGTTCGTCGTTCCCAGCGACGGGCTGCTGACGGGGCTGGTCGCCATCCTTCCCGAGCGCAATATCGCGGAAAACGTCTTGCTTTTGTGGTGCGCGGCCTGGATATGGATGGAATGCTACCGCGTTCTCAGCATCCATTTCAGGCAGCCTCCCGTCATGAGCGAGCAGCGGGGCCTCGAGGCCATCCACGCCGGAATCGACCTGTACGCCGAGCGGCTTCGGCTCACCGGCAGGGAGAAAGACGTGCTGCTCCTCGTCCTTCAGGGCAAGGACAACCAAAACATCGCCTCGGAGCTCCAGCTTTCCCCCAGCACGGTGAAAGTGCACGTCCACAACATCCTCAAGAAAGCCAACCGCGGCAACCGCCAAGAGCTCATAAGCGACTTCATGGCGAACAGCTAGGCCTTCTTTGCCGCTGCCGACCTGCGGCGCAGCCTTTTCCCCGGATGCGTTTTTGCTGAAAGGCCAAAGGTCGCGCGGTTGCGGGGCGCCCTGCGGGCTATACTGTTCCGAATATGTCGGCGGCAGTCATGGAGAGTGGATAGGAGCGCAATCAATGGCCATTTATTTCGATGAACCATCCCGTACCTTCAACGAGTACCTGTTGGTTCCCGGGTACACCTCATCGAAGCACGTTCCCGAAAACGTCAGCCTGAAAACTCCGTTGACGAAGTACCGTCGCGGCGAGGAGGAGCCCGCCATCTCGCTGGGCATCCCCATGGTGTCTGCGGTCATGCAGGCCGTTTCCGATGACAAGATGGCCATCGCCCTGGCGACCGAGGGCGGCCTGTCGTTCATCTACGGCTCCCAGACCGTCGAGGACCAGGCGGCTATGGTCGCGCGCGTGAAGGACTACAAGGCCGGCTTCGTCACCAGCGACGCCAACCTGTCTCCCGACATGACGCTTGCCGACGTGGTCGCCCTGCGCGACCGGCTGGGCCATTCCACCATGCCCGTCACCGCCGACGGCGGGGCGCACGGCAAGCTGGTGGGCATCGTCACCGAGCGCGATTACCGCCTGTCCCGCATGTCGCTCGACGAGAAGGTGTCGGACTTCATGACGCCGCGCGAGAAGCTCATCGTCGCTCCCGCGGACACCACGCTGAAGGCGGCCAACGACATCATCTGGGAGCACAAGCTGAACTCGCTGCCTTTGGTGGACGATCAGGACAACCTCATGTACCTGGTGTTCCGCAAGGACTACGCTTCCCATAAGTCCAACCCCAACGAGATGCTCGACGTGCACAAGCGCTACATGGTGGGCGCCGGCATCAACACGCGCGACTACGCCGAGCGCGTTCCCGCCCTGATCGAGGCGGGCGCCGACGTTTTGTGCATTGACAGCTCCGAGGGCTACTCGGATTGGCAGAAGTTCACGCTGGCCTGGATCCGCGAGAACTACGGCGACACGGTGAAGGTGGGCGCGGGCAACGTGGTGGACGCCGAGGGCTTCCGCTTCCTCGCCGAAGCCGGCGCCGACTTCATCAAGATCGGCATCGGCGGCGGCTCCATCTGCATCACGCGCGAGCAGAAGGGCATCGGGCGCGGCCAGGCCACGGCCACCATCGAAGTGGCCAAGGCGCGCGACGAGTACTTCGAGGAGACGGGCGTCTACATCCCGCTGTGCTCCGATGGCGGCATCGTGTACGACCACCACATCACGCTGGCGCTGGCCATGGGGTCCGACTTCGTCATGCTGGGCCGCTACTTCGCCCGCTTCGACGAGAGCCCCACGAACCGCGTGAACGTCAACGGCAGCTACATGAAGGAGTACTGGGGCGAAGGGTCGGCCCGCGCCCGCAACTGGCAGCGCTACGATTTGGGCGGCGATAAGAAGGGCATGACCTTCGAGGAGGGCGTGGACAGCTACGTCCCCTACGCCGGCCCGCTGAAGGACAACGTCGCCGTCACGCTCGCCAAGGTCAAATCGACCATGTGCAATTGCGGGGCCATCACCATCCCCGAGCTTCAGCAGAAGGCGAAGCTCACGGTGGTCAGCTCGACGTCCATCGTCGAGGGCGGCGCGCACGACGTGCTGCTGAAGGACAAGTCGGGTTATTCTTCGACGTCAAACTAGGTTTTAGCCGAACGGACCGGCGCCACGGCGCCGGTTTTCGTCGCAGGGCGCGGTTGCGCTTTACTGGGAAGGATCCGCATGCGCGTTATGGCGCTCGATATCGGGGAGGTGCGCGTGGGAATCGCGATCAGCGATCCTGCGGAAAAAGTCGCGTCTCCGGTGGCCGTCCTTCCCGCTGCCGAGGTGCGGTCGTGCGCGCGCACGTTCAGGCGCGTGCTGGACGACTGGGAGCCCGAGCTTCTTCTCTGCGGCCTGCCGAAAAGCCTGTCGGGAGAAGAGGGGCCCCAGGCCAAGCGCATCCGGGCGTTTGCCCAGGAGGTGTCCGCCTCGTGCGGCCTTCCCTGCGTTTTCGCCGACGAGCGCCTATCCTCGCAGGAGGCGAAGCGATCGCTGCGGGCCGAGGGCCTCAGCGAGAAGGCGATGCGCGGCAAGGTGGACATGGTGGCCGCCAGCCTGTTCCTGCAGGCCTGGCTGGACTCCCGCCCAACGCGAAACGAACAACAGTAAAGGAGCAGCATGCCTTTCCGTAAGAACGCAACGTACTCGCAGCGACCCAGCCATGCGGCTCGGGCGGCTCACGCCAAGGGCGAGCGCATGTTCAGGAACTACGACACAACTGCCATCCAGCCGAAGCGCAGCCCCGTTCCCGCCGTCGCGGCGCTCGTCGCGGTGGTGGCGGTTCTTGCGGTGGTCATCTACCTTGTTGCGTCGTTCGTCACCGGCGGATTCTCCGATTCGAAACTGCTTCCCGAAGGCGAGACGGCCACGATCGTGGTTTCCGAGGGCGAAGGGGCCCAGGCCATCGGCCAGTCGCTTTCCGACGCGCGCCTCGTCGGATCGGTGTCGGCCTTCACCGATCGCGTGAACGCCCTGAACGCCGGATCGTCGCTCAAGCCGGGCACCTACGAGATAGCCGGGGGAACCTCGGTCGACGACATCGTGAACATGCTGGTGGCCGGCCCTAAGGAGACGACGTTCACCATTCCCGAAGGGTCGACTCTGAAAAACACCGCCGACATCATCGAGAATTCGACGGGCGGGGTGGTGACGGCGGCCGATTTCGTGAAGGCCGCTTCCGATGCCAGCGCCTACGCCTCCGACTATCCCTTCCTCAAAGACGCCGGCAGCAAGTCGCTCGAGGGCTTCCTGTTCCCCAAGACCTACGCGTTCACGTCTTCGTCGACGGCCGACTCGCTGGTGCGGGCCATGCTCGATCAGTTCGGAACCGAGACTGCGGGCTTGGATTTCTCGTATCCCCAGTCCAAGGGCCTAAGCGTGTACGATGCGCTGAAGCTTGCCTCGATCGTGGAGAAGGAGTCCGACGCCGATCATCGCGCGACGGTGGCGAGCGTGTTCTACAACCGCCTGGCCGGCAACATGCGCCTGCAGTCCGATGCCACGGTGGCCTACTTCGTGGGGCATGACCCCACCGCGGCCGACGTGGCCACGCCCGATCCGTACAACACCTACACCATCGACGGATTGACGCCGACGCCCATCTGCGCGCCCAGCATCGAGTCGCTTGCGGCGGTGTGTTCGCCCGAAGAGACCTCGTATCTGTACTTCTACTTCGCCAAAGACGATTCGGGCGTCATGCAGTACTACTTCAGCGAGACGTACGAGCAGCACGAGGCGACGTACGCGTAAAGGAGGGGAGCGCATGGGGCTGTTCGCTCCCGATCGGTATTTTTCCCGCGTGTCCCGCATCGACGTAGACCGCGACCTTCTGGGCCGCGGTCTACGTTTCGTTTTGCTGGACATCGACAACACCATCCGCCGGCGGGACAACCACGAGGTCCCGCTCGATGTGCGCGTGTGGCTCGACCGGGTGCGCGAGCGGGGCGCCGCGGTGTGCCTGCTTTCCAACAACTGCCATGCGAATGTGTACGATCTTGCCGACGAGCTGGGGCTTCCGATCGTGGCCAAAGCGATGAAGCCGCTGCCTTTCGGATACATGCGCGCGACGCGGATGTGCGGCGCCTCGGTGGGCGAGACGGTTATGGTGGGAGACCAGATCTGCACCGACGTGGTGGGAGCGAAGCTGGTGGGCATGAAGTCGTACCTGATAGCGCCTTTGGTCGAGCAGGACCTTCCCCATATGGCGGCGCTGCGCCACATCGAGCGCAGGGTGGTGGGCGACCGCATTCCCGAGGGTGCGCCCACGTCGGTTTCCTCTCAAGCGAAGGAGTAGGGCATGGCATCTGGATTCGACAAGGCCGGTATCGTCGAGCGCCTGTACGTGGTGGGACATCCGGTTTCCCATTCGAAGTCTCCCGCCATGCACAACGCAGCGTATCGGGAGTTGGGCCTTCCCTGGGAATACGGCCTGATGGACATCGAGGATGCGGACGAGGCGCTGCGCTTCATGCATGGTGCGGGCTTCCTCGCCCTGAACGTGACGACGCCCTTCAAGCCCCTCGCCCTGCAGGCGGCGGCGCGCAGCACGCTGGCGGCGCAGCTGTCGGGCGGTGCGAACCTGCTGGTGCGCACGGATGACGGGCTGGTCGCCGACAACGTCGATGGCGCGGGCTGCGTGGCTTACCTCGAACGCCGCGGCATAAGCTTTTCCGGCGTGCGCGTCGCGGTGTGCGGAACGGGTCCGACGGCGCTGGCGATCGTGCATGCCGTCCTCGCGGCGGGGGCTTCCCGCGTATCTTTGGCAGGGCGGGACGCACGGCGTACGGCCGATGCCCGCGACCGCTACCTCGATGCGCTCGGACGGCTCGATTCCTCCGAGGCGGCCGCCCCGCTTGCGGGTGGAAAGGCCGATGGGGCGGATCTTGCCGACGCGCCGGCGCGCCTGAGGGCGTTCGACTACGCCTCTGCCGCAGACGACCTCGCGGCGGCCGACCTCGTCGTCGACGCGACCTCGCTCGGCATGCATGCGCAGGACCCGGCCCCGTTTGACACGGCGCTGCTGTCTCCGGGGCAGACCGTGTTCGACGTCGTGTACGGCCATGGCGAAACCGCGCTTGTCAGGGCGGCCCGCCAAGCGGGCTGCCGGGCGTTTGACGGCGAGGGGATGCTGGTGGCCCAGGCGGAGTGCGGTTTGCGCGGCATCGCGGCGGCATCCGGCCGGGCGGTGGATTTCGGGGAGCTCGATCTGTTCGGCACCATGGCGCAAGCTGCAGGGTTTGTCGCGCTCGCCTCTGCGTAGCCTGGTGCGGGCGACCATGCGTTACAATCGGTCGGAATGGATCGTGAAACGAGGAAGCCCATGCGTTATCTGACGGCAGGCGAGAGCCACGGCCCCGAATTGACTGCCATCGTCGAGGGGGTTCCCGCGGGACTCAAGATATCCGAGAAGCACATCAACGCCGACCTCAAGCGGCGTCAGAGCGGTTATGGGCGCGGTGCGCGCCAGTCTATCGAGGCCGACGCCGCGCGCGTCACCTCGGGCGTGCGGTTCGGCAAAACGCTGGGATCTCCCGTCACCCTGGTGATCGAGAACAGGGACTGGGCGAACTGGTCGGAGCGGATGGCGGCGTTCGAGTCGGCCCCCCGCACCCTGAAACGCGAGGTCACGCCGCGTCCGGGTCACGCCGATCTGGTGGGGGCGGTCAAAATAGGGACGGAGGACTGCCGCGACGTGCTGGAGCGCGCGAGCGCCCGATCCACCGCCTCGCTGGTCGCCGCCGCGTCCATCGCGCGCGAGTTCCTGGCCGACGTGGGGGTGGAGGTGTTCTCGTACGTCAGCTCCATCGGGGACGCGCGCCTGGGCGAGGACGACCCGCTGCTCAGCGCGCCCGACTACAAGCCGCTCGATATCGAGATGTCCGAGGTGCGCTGCCCCGACGCGGAGGCGACCCGGGCCATGAAGCGCGCGATAGACGATGCGGCCGCGGCGGGCGAGAGCCTGGGCGGCACGTTTCGCGTGGTGGCGTTGGGCCTCGTCCCGGGTCTGGGCGGGTACTCCCAGCCAGAAAGCCGGCTGACCTCCCAGATAGGCGCGGCTCTGTTCGGCATCCCGGCCATCAAAGGCGTCGAGTTCGGGCTGGGGTTCGGTGCGGCGGAACTCGTCGGGTCCCGGGTGCACGACGCCATCGAGCTCGACCGCGGCCGCGGGTTCACGCGGTCCAGCAACCGCGCGGGCGGCCTCGAGGGCGGCATGACCACGGGCCTTCCCCTTATCGTGACCTGCGCCATGAAGCCCATCCCCACGCTGGGGCATGCGCTTGGAACCATCGATCTGGATACGCTGGAGCCGACGGAGGCTTCGCGCGAGCGAAGCGACGTGTGCGCGGTGCCGGCTGCGGCGGTGGTCGCCGAGGCCCAGGTGGCGTTCGTGTTGGCCAACGCGTACCTCGATAAGTTCGGGCGCGACGACATGCGCGACATCCGCTCCGCCATCAAATCGTACCGCCAGCGCATCAGGACGATGTCCAGATGACGGGGTCGAAGGGCGAGCGCCCCGTGCATGACTTCCGCAAGAAGCGCCCCTGCGAGAAGAAGCCCGACGAGGGGACCTGGGTGCTGCGGAAGCCCGTGTTCTTCGTGGGCTTCATGGGCGCCGGCAAGACCTCGGTCGTGCGCCGCCTCGCCCGCATCGCGGGCTCGGCTTCGGTGGACATGGATCGCTACATCGAGCGCCGCTGCGAGCGGAAGATCGCGGAGATCTTCGCCGAAGAGGGCGAGGCGGGCTTCCGGAAGGTCGAAACGGAGGTGCTGCGCGAGCTTGCCGCGGCGGGACCCCAGTTCATCTCATGCGGCGGCGGGGTCGTCGTCACGCCCGAGAACCGCGAGATCCTGAAGCGCTCCGGGTTCGTGGTGCATCTTCAGATCACCGCGCACGACGCGGCGAAGCGCATCAGGAACTTCGAGCGGCGCCCGCTGTTCGGCGACCTGGACAATGCCGAGCGGATCTGCGAGGAGCGCGGCCCTCTGTACGAAGAGGTGGCGGATTACACCGTGAGAACCGCCGACAGGAGCACGGGCTCGGTGGCCTACGAGCTGCGGTCCGTTTTGAGGAGGAAGGGAGTGCTGTGGCTACGAAAGTCCTCGTAGAGCTGCCCGGAGGTGTCGAGTACGCGGTCCGGGTGGGATCGGGGCTGATCGAGGGCCTGGGTGCGTCGATGGCGGCGGTCCCCGCCCTCGCGCCGCGCCGCCGCGTCCTCGTCGTCAGCGACGACAACGTGGCGCCGCTCTACCTTTCCCAAGCGAAGGCCTCGCTGAAAGCTGTCGGCTACCAGGTGGCCGACGTCGTGGTCCCGGCCGGCGAAGCGAGCAAGACCCTCGACGTCGCCCACGAGATCTGGGACGCGATGGCCTCGCTGAATCTCGACCGCACCTGCGTCGTGGTGGCGCTGGGCGGCGGCGTCGTGGGGGATCTGGCAGGGTTCGTCGCGTCGTCGTACATGCGCGGCGTTGCGCTGGTGCAGGTTCCCACCACGCTTCTGGCCATGGTCGACTCGTCGGTGGGAGGCAAGACCGCCGTGAACCTCTCGGCGGGAAAGAACCTGGTAGGCAGCTTCTGGCAGCCGTCCTACGTGTGCGCCGACCAAGGGTCGCTCGAAAGCCTCGACGACCGGGAGTGGGCATGCGGTTTGGCCGAGATCGCGAAGTCGGCGCTGGTCGGGTCGGACGATTTCTTCTTCTGGCTTCTGGAGCACGCGGGCGACCTGGCGGCCCGCGATTACGACGCGGCGGCCGAGGCGGTGGCCCGCTCGGTGGTGTTCAAAGCCGACGTGGTGGCCCGCGACGTGATGGAGACAAACGGCGTGCGCGCGTGCCTGAATTACGGGCACACGCTGGGCCATGCGCTGGAAAGCGCGCTGGGCTACGGCACGGTTTCCCACGGTAGCGCCGTCGCCGAGGGCATGAGGTTCGCCGCTTTTTTGGCCGAGCGCCGCGGGATGGCATCGGGCGATTTCGCGTCGGCTCAAAACGAGCTGCTCGATGCGCTGGGCCTGCCCCGGATGGGCGAGCTGCCCCCGATCGAGTCGCTGGTCGAGGCCATGGCGCACGATAAGAAGGCCCGGCAGGGCGAGGCGAGGTTCGTGCTTCTGTCGGATGTGGCGCTCTGGGAGCTCGTCGCCGTCGGCGACGACGAGCTGTCCTCGGCTCTGCATGCGTATGCGGAAAGGTAGGCCGCTTATGGGCCATCGGATGAGGATACTGGTCTTGAACGGGCCGAACATGAATATGCTGGGCGAGCGCGAACCCGAGGTGTACGGGTCCCAGACGCTCGGCGAGCTGGAGCGCGCCGTTGCCGACCACGCCGCGTCGAAGGGCGTCGAGGTCGAGTGCTTCCAGTCGAACAGCGAGTCTGAGCTTATCGAGTGCATACAGGAGGCCCGCGGTTCGTTCGACGGGATCGTGTACAACCCGGCCGCCCACACGCACTATTCCATCGCGCTGCGCGACGCGGTGGCCGCGTCGGGGATCGCGACGGTGGAGGTGCATCTTTCCGACATCGCGCAGCGCGAGGGCTTTCGCGCGCACTCGGTGATCGCCCCGGTATGCGTCGCCCAGATCAAGGGGCGCGGCGTGCGCGGGTACCTCGACGCCGTCGATCTGCTGTCGCAGCGCGCCGATCGGCAGGCGGGTTGCGGTGATGGCGCAGGTTGCCCTCCCGCGACCTGCGAGGATGCGCCTTCTGCGCAGGCGCCGCTCGGTCGCGCTCTCGCGCCGCGCGACGTTGCGGCTGCGGACCCCTTCGAGCGGCAGGCGCTGGAGGTGCGCAACCTGCCCGACGCCGGAGAGTCGGCTGCACGCAGGCTGCGCCTGGTCGGCGATTTCCTGCAGGAGCAGGGGCTCGACGCGTTCTGCGCCCTGGGCACGTCCGATATCGCGTGGGCGACGGCGTTCGAAGACGTGTTCGACGACGAGCGCGCCCATGCGCTTCTGATCACGCAAGACGGGGCGCTGCTTCACACCGACTCGCGGTATTCCCACGCGGCCCGGCAGGCAGCCGACGCCGCCGGATGGCTGGTGGCCGTAAGCGACGAGCGCGTCTCCCATGCCCGTGCGGTGATCGGTGCGGCCTGCGATCGGCTCGGGGGCCGTTCCCTGGCGCTTGGTTTCGAAGACGACGTGCTGCTGAAGGAGTGGCGCGCGTTGGTCGCGGCGGCCGAAGGGGCGCCGTGCGGCGTTTCCTTGCAGGAGACGTCGGGGGCCTTGATCGGCCTGCGCGCGGTGAAGGACGCTGGCGAGATCGCGCGCCTGCGCGCGGCCCAGGCGGTGACCGATGCGGCGTTCGCCCACATCGTTCGCTTCATGAAGCCGGGCATGACCGAGCGGGAGGTTCAGATCGAGCTCGAGGACTACATGATGCGCCACGGCGCGCGCGGGTTGGCGTTCAGCTCGATCGTGGCGACCGGGGCAAACGGCGCAAGCCCCCATGCCATTCCGGGCGACACGCGCCTGGAGGCCGGCCAGTGCGTGGTCATGGACTTCGGGGCCCGCGCGTACGGGTACTGCTCCGACATGACGCGTACGGTGTTCATCGGCGAACCCTCGGCGCGCCTGGCCGAGGCCTACGAGGTCCTGCGCCGTGCGAACGAGACGGTCGAGGCGGCCCTCATGCCGGGCATGACCGGTCGGGAGGCTCACGAGATGGCAGAAGAGGTCCTGGCCAGCGGTGGGTTCGGCGGACTTATGGGCCACGGTCTGGGCCACGGCGTGGGCATCGACATCCACGAGCAGCCCACCCTCTCCCCCCGAAACGACCGCCCGCTGCCCGCCGGTTGCGTGGTCACGGTCGAACCCGGCATCTACGTTCCGGGGGAGTTCGGCATGCGCTTGGAGGACTGCGGGGTGCTCACCGATGAAGGTTATAAGATATTCGGCACTTCACCTCATGAAATGGTTATAATCTAACGGTTGAAAATACAGAAGCGCCGCTTATGCGACCTCGCTCGTCCCTTTCGGGCCCGTCGAGGCGCCGCGATCGCGCGAAGCGGGATACGGAGAGGATTTTCCCCATGGCCATTTCCACGGCAGATTTCAAGAACGGGATGTGCATCGTCAACAACGGCAAGATGTGTACCATCGTCGAGTTCCAGCACGTGAAGCCCGGAAAGGGCGGTGCGTTCGTGCGCACCAAGCTGCGCGACATCAAGACGGGCCGCGTGGTCGACTACACCTTCAACGCCGGAACCAAGTTCGACTCGGTCCGTCTCGAGCAGCGCACCATGCAGTACCTGTACAACGACGGCGCCGACTTCAACTTCATGGACACCAGCTCTTACGAGCAGATGGCCATCCCCGAGGCCACGGTGGGCGACGCTGCCAAGTGGCTGAAAGAAAACGACGAGGTCACGCTCCACTACGCTGGCGAGGAGCTGATCAACGTCGAGCCCCAGATGTTCGTCGAGCTCGAGGTCACCGAGACCGACCCCGGCTTCAAGGGCGATACCGTCCAGGGCGGCACCAAGCCCGCGACGCTTCAGACGGGCGCCACCATCCAGGTTCCCATGTACATCGAGGTGGGCGACGTTTTGCAGGTCGACACCCGCGACGGCCGCTTCATCAAGCGCGTCTAGCCGGCTTCCCGCCAAGGTGCGGGTCCCGACGTTGGGAAACATACGAAAACGAGAGAGCCGTTCGCAGGTCGCGGGCGGCTTTTTCATCCTGCGGCGCGATCGTTGCCGCGCATCTGCCGCCCGTCTGCCGTCTCGGTGAAATATACCTGTCCGAAACCATTTGCGCGGCGGGGTCTTCTATACTGTGAAGACTACCCTGTTTCGCGAACTGATAAGGAGGCGTGCATGTCGAAGCTCCACATCATGGACACTACGATCCGCGATGGCCAGCAGAGCTTGTGGGCTACCCGCATGCATATCGGCGATATGCTTCCCATCCTGCCGAAGATGGACAAGGTGGGGTACTGGGCTATCGAGGCGTGGGGCGGCGCGACGTTCGACACCTGCCTGCGGTTCTTGGACGAAAATCCCTGGGAGCGCCTGCGCTCCATCAAGGCGAACGCGCCCAACACGCCGCTCGCCATGCTTTCCCGCGGTCAGAACCTGGTTGGTTACAAGCATTACTCGAAGGACATCGTCAACCACTTCATCGAAGCGGCGAAGCGAAACGGCGTCCACGTGTTCCGCGTGTTCGACGCCTTGAACGACATCCGCAACGTGGTGGACAACGCCGAGGCCATCAAGGCATGCGGCGGGCATTTCGAGGGAGCCATCTCCTACACCGTCTCGCCGGTCCACACGCTGGATAGCTACATCGAGTACGCCCAGCAGCTCAAGGAGCTGGGCGCCGACACCATCGCCATCAAGGACATGGCCGGCCTGCTCACCCCGTATCGCACCGAGCGCATCGTGAAGGCGTTCAACGCCGAGATCGGCCTGCCTGTTCACGTGCACTGCCACTACGTCGGCGGCATGGCCCCGGCGAACATCCTGAAAGCCGCCGAGGCGGGCGCCGCCATCGCCGATACGGCCCACGCCCCGCTGGCGTTCGGCAACTCGCATCCCGCCGTCGAGATGGTGACGGCCGCGTTGCAGGAAAGCGCGTACGATACCGGGCTCGACCTCGAGCTTTTGTTCGAGATCTCGAATTACTGGGAGGAAGTGCGCAAGCGCGGCCACTTCAACCGCGGCGTGTCCTCGCTCACCCATATGCAGGTGTACTCGCATCAGGTTCCCGGCGGCATGATGTCCAACCTCATGGCCCAGCTGGCCGTCCAGAACGCCGAGGACCGCCTGCCCGAGGTTATGGCCGAGATCCCCAAGGTGCGCGCCGAAGTGGGCTACCCCCCGCTGGTCACGCCCCTGTCGCAGATCGTGGGCACGCAGGCCGTGTTCAACGTGCTGACGGGCCGTCGTTGGGGCGTCGTGTCGCGCGAGATGAAGGACTATCTGTGCGGCTACTACGGCAAGGCTCCCGGTCGCGTCGATAAGGAGATCCTGAAGAAGGTCGTGGGCGACTCCGACGTGCTCGATGCGAATGTCGCGCCCGGATCGCTGGTCACCACTACGTTCGACGAGGTTGCCGAGGAGATCGGCGATCTCGCTCAGAGCGAAGAGGACGTGTTGATGTACGCCCTGTTCCCGAACGAGGCGCGTACGTATCTGAGCAAGCACCGCACGCAAGAGAAGGTCGAGTTCCTCATGGCAGAGGAATCGAGCGCTACCAAGGAGGGCGATTACGTGGATATCAATCAGATCCGAGAGCTGGTTCGCATCGCTGAAGAAAGCGGCGTGG
Source organism: Berryella intestinalis (assembly GCF_000814825.1). Classification (NCBI taxonomy): domain Bacteria; kingdom Bacillati; phylum Actinomycetota; class Coriobacteriia; order Eggerthellales; family Eggerthellaceae; genus Berryella; species Berryella intestinalis. Next base: position 1,877,485 of record NZ_CP009302.1, on the reverse strand, counting down.
GCGAGATCCTGGTTGAAGAGGAAGGCGTCCGCGTCGCCGTGCGCATGCCCGGCGCCGTAGCGGCTGCTCCGGCCGCCGCCGCACCTGTCGCGGCCGCTCCCGCCGTCCCTGCTGCCGCGGCTCCGGCCGCCGCCCCCGTTTCCGACGAGGCTGCCCGACCCGCTTCATGGAAACCGGTCGAGGCCCCGATGGTGGGCACCTTCTATGCGGCGCCCGCCCCGGGCGAGCCGGCCTTCGTCCAGGTGGGCGACGAGGTTGCGGCCGGCCAGACGCTTTGCATCGTCGAGGCGATGAAGCTGATGAACGAGATCGCCGCCGACGAGGTGGGCACGGTGCGCGAGATCTGCGTCGAGGACGGGTCCCCGGTCGAGTTCGGCACGGTGCTGTTCTACGTCGAGCCCCTCGGCAAGCCCGCTCCTGCTCCGGAGACGGCATAATGTTCAAGAAGATTCTCGTTGCGAACCGTGGGGAGGTGGCGCTGCGCGTCATGCGTGCCGCCCGCGAGTTGGGCGTGAAGACGGTCGCGGTGTACTCAACGGAAGACGCCGACACCTATCCGGTGCGCTACGCCGACGAGGCGGTATGCATCGGCCCTGCCCAAGCAGCTAAAAGCTACCTGGTCATGTCGAACATCATCGCAGCCGCGAACACCACCGGCGCCGAGGCCATCCATCCCGGTTACGGGTTTTTGGCCGAGAACGCCGAGTTCGCCCGCGCCTGCGCCGACAACGACCTGGTGTTCATCGGCCCCTCGGCCGAGTGCATCGAGCGCATGGGCGACAAGAGCTCGGCGCGCGAAACCATGAAGGCGTGCGGCGTTCCCACCGTGCCCGGATCCGACGGCTGCATCGACACCGTCGAGGAGGCGCGCCGGTTCGCCGATTCCGTCGGCTATCCCGTGCTCATCAAGGCCACTGCGGGCGGAGGCGGGAAGGGCATGCGCGAGGTTCACGACCCCGCCGATCTCGAGGCCCAGTACCGCGCGGCGCGCACGGAGGCCGGGGCGGCCTTCGGAAACGATGGCGTGTACCTCGAGAAGCTGGTGCTGCGCCCCCGCCACGTCGAGGTCCAGGTGCTCGCCGACGATTTCGGCAACAACATCTCGCTGTGCGAGCGCGACTGCTCGGTCCAGAGGCGCCACCAAAAGCTCATCGAGGAAGCCCCCTCTCCTGCGCTCAGCGACGATCTGCGCCATGCCATGAGCGTCGCGGCGGCCAAGGCGGTGCGCGCTGTGGACTACCGCAACGCGGGCACCATCGAGTTCCTCCTGTCTTCCGACAACCAGTTCTACTTCATGGAGATGAACACGCGCGTGCAGGTAGAGCATCCGGTGTCCGAGCAGATCACCGGCGTCGACATCATCAAAGAACAGCTGCGCATCGCTGCCGGCGAGCCCATGAGCTGCGCTTCCCGTGCTCCGTTCTCGCCGTTCGGCCATGCGATGGAGTTCCGCATCAACGCGGAGGACCCCGATTGCGGGTTCAGGCCCAGCCCGGGTGCCATCACGCGCTTCGAGCCCCCTTCGGGTCCGGGCGTGCGCGTGGAAAGCTACATCAAAAGCGGCTCGAAGATCTCTCCGTACTACGATTCGCTGGTCGCCAAGCTCATCGTGTTCGGCCAGGATCGCGAAGAGGTGCTCGCTCGCGGGCGCCGCGCATTGGACGAGTTCGTCATCGAGGGCATCAAGACGACCATTCCCTTCCATCGCGCCGTCCTCGAAAACGAGGTGTTCTGCGCCGGAGAGGCCGCGACGGACTTCATCGAAACCCAGATGGGAGATTTGCTATGAGCGACTTGCATGTTGAGGGCATGGACGTTGCGTCCAATGTCGTCGAGACCATCGTCTCGATCGCCGCGACCAGCGTCGAGGGCGTTGCGAGCGTCGGGACGGCCACGGCCAGCGGAATCCGCTCGCTGTTCAGTGCCAAGCCCAATACGCAGGGCATCGCCATCGATGTCGAAGACGACGAGAAGCTGCGCATCTCGGTGCGCATCGTCGCGCGGTACGGGTACGCGCTTCCCGATGTGGCCGCCGAAGTGCGCTCGGCTATCGTCGATGCGGTTTCCACCCAGGTGGGGGCTTCGGTGGGCAGCGTCGACGTGTTCGTCGACGGCATTCAGTTCGACAAGTAGAGCGTGGGGGATACCTTCTTAATGGCTGCAAAAGGCAAAATGCACGAGCGCACGCTGGCGCGTGAATCCGCGCTTGCGCTGCTGTATTCAAGCGACATCACCGAGTCGGACGTCGCCAAGATCGTCGACGAGGGAGCGTACCCCGCCGACGACCTCGACCTGCCCGTATATGCCGAGGCGCTGGTGCGCGGCGTTGCCGCCCATCGCGACGAGATCGACGGGTACCTGTCCACCACCTCGGAAAACTGGGCGCTCGGACGCATGCCCGTGGTCGACCGCGGGATTCTGCGCCTCGCCACGTACGAGATGGTGTTCGTCGAGGACGTTCCGGTGTCGGTGACCATCAACGAGGCGGTCGAGCTCGCGAAGCGCTACGGCGGAGAAGACGACTCGTCGCGCTTCGTGAACGGGATCCTGGGCCGTATCGCGCGCAGGCTCGAAAAGGGAGCCGAAGCGGTTGCCGATGCGGGCCGCACTGACGGCGATGTTGAAGCCTCCGGGTCTTCGGCGGAGTCGGCGGACGATCCCGCCGGGGATTCCGCCTGCTCCGACGCGTCCCCGTTGGACGGCACCCCTGAGACCGCGATCGCCGAGTAGCCTATGGCATCGCAGGATCCGAATACGTTCAACGAGGTGAGGGACCGCCTGAACGAGATCGTCGAGGCGGTTTCCGACGACGGGCTTTCTCTGGACGACGCGCTTGCGCTGTACGAGGAGGCCGTCGCCTTGGGGCTTCGCGCGAGCGATCTTCTGGAATCCGACTTGGATACGACCGAGGAGAAGGCCGCCGTTTCAAGCGAGTTGGCCCGCGAGCGGGAAGGCCGGGAGGACGAGCTTCCCGTCGGTTCGGATGGTTCCGACGGCCGAAGCGAAGACGAGCGACGGGATGGCGCACAACCTGCCGAGGTCGGGCAGGTCGCCGATTCCCAGTAGATAAGAGGTCGATCATGAAAGACCGTATTCTCGATTGCATCGGCTCACCGGCCGATCTCAAGGTTCTGGACGATTCCGAACTCGAGATACTTGCGGACGAGATCCGTCGCGAGATCGTCGCCTCGGCGTCCAAAACGGGAGGGCACGTGGCGTCCTCGCTCGGTGCCGTCGAGATCATCTTGGCCGTTCATTCCCTTATCAACAGCCCGACCGACCGGTTCGTGTTCGACGTGGGTCATCAGGCCTACGCCCACAAGCTGATCACCGGCCGCCTCGATCGGTTCGACACGCTGCGCACGTTCGGCGGCGTGTCGGGATTCACGCGCCCGGCCGAAAGCGAGCATGACGTCCATGCGTCGGGGCACGCCTCCGATTCCCTTTCCATTGCGCTGGGGTTGGCCAAAGCGCGCGAAATCAAGGGCACCGACGAGAAGATCGTCGCCCTCATCGGGGATGCCGGGCTGGCCGGCGGCATGGCGTTCGAGGCGCTGAACACCATAGGCCAGATGCAGCTTCCCATGGTCATCATCCTGAACGACAACGAGATGTCCATCTCGAAGAACGTGGGCGCCCTGGTCAAGCACCTGGGAGCGCTTCGTTCCAGCGAGGCGTACCGCGATGTGCGCGATTCGGTCCAGTACCGGTTCGAAAGCGCGGGCAAGCTGGCCAGCTCGCTCGTCGGGTTCGGCCGTAACATGAAAGACTCGCTGAAGCAGTTCGTCTTGCCCCAGGAGACGATGATGTACGAGCAGCTGGGCATCTTGTGCACGCCCCCCGTTGACGGGCACAACATCTCGGAGCTGCGCGACATCCTGGCAACCGCCCTGGAGGCCGACGGGCCGGTTCTGATGCACGTGGTTACCCGCAAGGGGGCCGGCTACGCTCCCGCCGAGGCCGATCCGGTGCGCTTCCACGGCATCGCGGCCTTCGACATCGCAACGGGAGCCGACGCCAAGAAGCCCGCAACCGCCCCCTCGTATACCAGCGTGTTCGGAAAGGCCCTGCTCGAAGAGGGGTGTCGGGACAAGCGCGTGGTCGCCATCACGGCGGCGATGCGCGGCGGTACGGGGGTCGAGCCCTTCTTCAGGGAGTTCCCCGAAAGGTCGATCGATGTGGGTATCGCCGAGGAAAACGCCGTCGGTATGGCGGCGGGGCTTTCGCGCGGCGGGTTGAAGCCGGTGGTCGCCATCTACTCGACGTTTCTGCAGCGCGCCATCGACCAGCTGATCATCGACAATGCGCTGATCGAAACCGATGTTGTGTTCGCGATCGACAGGGCGGGCCTCGTGGGGGCCGACGGCGCCACGCATCACGGCGTGTTCGATCTGGTGTATACCCGCATGGTGCCCAACATGCGCATCATCGCCCCGTCCGACGAGGCCGAGTTGGCGGATGCCTTGCATACCGCCCTGCACCTGGGCGGGCCGGTGGCGGTGCGCTACCCGCGCGGTAACGCGCAGGGGGTCGACGTGCCCGACGAGCCGCGCATCCTGCCGTTCGGCAAGGGGGGTATCCGCCGCGAGGGGGATGATGTCGCGCTGCTCGCCTGGGGCGATATGGTGCAGACGGCGTTGGAATCGGCCGATATCCTGGCCGATCGCGGCGTCCAGGCGCGCGTGGTCGATATGCGTTGGGCCAAGCCCATCGATATCGATGCTGTGGCGCACGCAGCCGAAACCAAGCTGGTGGTCACGCTGGAGGACGGGGCTATCGCCGGAGGTGTGGGCGAAGAGGTGCTCCATGTGCTGTCCCAGCAGGGATCGACCACGCCCACGCTGCTCTTGGGCATCGAGGACCGGTTCGTCCCGCACGGATCGCCGGCCGATCTGTTCCGCAGCATCGGGCTGGATGCCGCATCGGTTGCCGAGCGCGTGCTCGAGCGCCTTTAGGGGTGCGGTAAGGAATCCGGCGGGTCCGGCTGACAGAAGCGCAATCTAGCGGGTTTCAACGGGCCTTTCCATAACGTAGTCGTCCATGACGAATCCGCGTCCGATGTCGTTGACCACGGCTTCGATGGTTTTGAACCCGGTGCCTTCGTAAGCGCGGATTCCCAGCACGTTGCCCTTGTTCACGGTGAGGTACATCGCCTCGTGCCCGCGCTGGCGGGACAATTCGTCGTAGTGTTCGATGGTTTTGCGGGCGTGTCCGCGGCCGCGCGCCGAGTCCAACAGGTAGATCTTCGAGATGAAGAAGCGGTTGGTTTCGGGTTCGGAATACCCGCCGGTGTATCCGACGACGGACCCCCAGGGGCGCTCGTCGGTGGGGGCGGGATCGAGGTCGGGGTCCACGACGAGCCAGTACTCGTAGGCGTGGTGCGGCGCCGCCATGTCGCGGCGGATGGCGTCGAGCGACTGGAATCGGTCGATCATGTAGCGGGCCTGGTCTTCCCCGATGAGCGCGGGCCAGTATTCAAGCCAGATCTCCTCGGCCAGTTTCGCGAGGGTTTCCTGCTGCGCTTCGGTGCGCACGGGTTTGAATTCTGTGGCCATGGGGATTCCTTTCTCGATTCCAGCCGATTCTATACCCCGCGCGTCGGAGCGTCGCGCGCATCCACAGAGAATGCTCGTGCGGATAGGGCGCGCTGTTGTGAAGAGCGGCCGCTCAATCTGCGGAAAAAAGCCCCCGCCGGACGAATCCATGCGCCGGCCTGCCGCAACCGTGCTATACTAACCGGGCTTGCGAGGGTTTCGCAGGCAGTACGTATTGGCCCCCGAGACATGTTTGTTGCGAAAGGCCGTTCAGGCCAGCTTATGCGTAAGCGAACATGGTATAGGTAGCAACCATTCATGTTGACGGGTCCCCGGAAAGAAAGTTGAAAGGGGTCCGTTTTGACCGACATCAAGAACCCGTCCGTCATCGACTTTGGCGACATCTCCGATGAGCAGATGAATGCGCTGATCGATGGCACGCTCACCGAGTTCGACGAGGGCGATCTGGTCGATGGCACCATCGTCAAGATCGAGCGCGACGAAGTGCTCGTCGACATCGGATTCAAGAGCGAGGGCGTCATTCCCTCCCGCGAGCTGTCCATCCGCAAGGACGCCGATCCCGCCGATCTCGTTACCGTCGGCGATAAGATCGAGGCCCTGGTCCTTCAGAAGGAAGACAAGGACGGCCGTCTGATCCTCTCCAAGAAGCGCGCCGAGTACGAGCGTGCCTGGATCTCCGTCGAAGAGAACTTCAAGGCCGGCGAGCCCGTCACCGGCGAGGTCATCGAAGTCGTCAAGGGCGGCCTCATCCTCGACATCGGCCTGCGCGGCTTCCTGCCCGCCTCCCTCGTCGACCTGCGTCGCGTCAAGGATCTCGACATGTACATGGGCACCGAGCTCGAGGCCCGCATCATCGAGATGGACCGCAACCGCAACAACGTCGTTCTGTCCCGCCGCGTCCTCCTCGAAGAGGGCCGCAAGAACGAGCGCGCCGAGATCCTCACCAAGCTGTCCAAGGGCATGCGCCTCAAGGGCGCCGTCTCCTCGATCGTCGACTTCGGCGCATTCGTGGACCTCGGTGGCATCGACGGCCTGGTGCACATCTCCGAGCTTTCCTGGAACCACGTCAACCATCCCTCCGAGGTCGTCAAGGTCGGCCAGGAGGTCGAGGTCGAGGTTCTCGACGTCGACCTGCAGCGCGAGCGCATCTCGCTCGGCCTGAAGCAGACTACGCCCGATCCGTGGGTGAAGCTGGTCGAGTCCTACCCGGTCGGCGCTGTCGTCGACGGCAAGGTTACCAAGGTCGTTCCCTTCGGCGCCTTCGTTGCGCTGGGCGAGAACACCGAGGGCCTGGTGCACATCTCCGAGATGGCTCCCCGCCACATCGAGACGCCCGCTCAGGTCGTCAAGGTCGGCGACGAGGTCAAGGTCAAGGTCATGGAGATCAACCCCGAGCGTCGCCGCATCTCCCTGTCCATGAAGGCCGCTGCCGCCGAGCTGGGCATCGAGATCGAGGTCGACGAGACCATCCAGCCCGAAGAGCGCCCCGCTCGCAAGCGCACCGATCGCGCCGAGAAGGCCGAGGGTGCCGAGGCCGAGGTCGCCGAGGCTGCTGCCGAAGAGGCTCCTGCTGCCGAGTAAGCTCGCAAGCAGGCGCGGATTCGCGAACGAATAACGGGAAAGGGGCCCTTGAGGGCCCCTTTCTTCATGAGTAGACTGAACGATGATCGGGGCGGTGTTCGAGCCGCGTTCATCGGACGAGCGGAGGGAACCATGTTGGAATTCCGGACAGATGCGGTTGTCCGATCGGTGGTAGGGGCGCTGCTTGCGCTGGCCCTGGCGTTCGCGGCGGTGCCCCCTCGCGCAGCATATGCGGATGACGCTTCCGACGCGGTCATCCCCGAACTCGCCCAAGACCAGTCGGAGCCGACGGAAGAGGAGATCGAGGCCGCCGTCGCCTCAGGCGCCCTGTCCCTTCCCAACAGCGACGATGCGGCGGTTATCCAGGAAGAGGGGCTTGCCCTTCGCTCGGCCCGTTCGGTCACGTTCCCCGTCAAAACGAACGACAAGGTTCCCTCGAACGTCCGCTCGTTCGACTATTCGGGCGCGGATATGTTCGAGACCGCCGCTGCCGAAGCCGAGGCGGCGTATCCCGATGGGGTGGAATCGGCCATTCTGGTTGGGCCGGGAGACGCGTGGATCGATGCGCTGGCGTCCGCCGGCCTCGCGGCATCCAAGGGTCCGATCCTGTTCACCGGCAAAGACGGGCTCAGCGACGCCGCGCGCGTGGCGATGCGCGAGCTGGGGGTGCGAAGCGTCCTCATCATGGGCGGGACCGCAGCGGTTTCGGCCGGCGTCGAGGCCGATCTTGCGCAGGAGGGCATCGCACTCGAAGCGCGCCTGGGCGGTGCCGACTGCTTCGGCACCCAGCTTGCGATATACGAGTACGGGAAGAAGAACGGTTTTTGGAGCGGGGACTCCGTTTTGTACGCGACGGCGGGCTGGTTCGGCGACGCGCTTTCGGCCTCGCCCCTCGCGTTTGCCACGCGTTCCCCGATCTTCCTGGTCAATGCCGATAAAGAGTTGAATTCCCAGCAGAGATCCGCTTTGGAAGCCGCTGCGCGGGAAGGGTTCGGCCGCCGAGCGATCGTGCTGGGCGGGACGGCTGTGGTGTCGCAGGACACCGAGAGCTACGTTGCGGGCGTGAGCGCGCGAGCGGGCGGCAGCGCCAAGGCGGTCCGTCTGGCGGGCGACGACCAGTACGGCACGAGCATCGCCATAGCCGACTACGAGACGAGCTCCGGTTTCACGTGGAACAACGTCGCGTTCGCTTCGGGAAGCCTTCCCTACGACGCGCTGGCCGGATCGGTGTTCCAGGGAAGGACCGCCGCCCCGCTGCTCCTGGTCCACGATTACGACACTCCGACGATCGCGGCTGCCGGAGCCCATGGGGCGGATATCGACCGCGTGCGCTTCTTCGGGGGCGAGGCTGCGGTTCCCATGCAGACCCGCATGGGGGTCGCTGATGCGCTGGGATATCCCTGGGCGGCCAATTACGGGTTCAAAGTATACATCGATGCAGGTCATGGACCCGATGGCGTGACTTTGGGCGTGTACGATCCCGGTGCTGTGGCCAACGGGTACGAGGAAGCCGACCTGAACAAAGAGCTCGCCGGGATGGTCGATCGGATACTGCGCGAGGAATACGGGGTCGCCACGTTTCTGAACGTGGACGGGGGAAGCTACCGCTTCCGCATGCCCGAGGCGCTTGCGAACGGGTGCGACGCGCTGGTTTCCATCCATTTCAACTCGTCGGGGGCAAGCGGACCCAGCGGAACGGAAAGCTACATCCACTCCTACAACGCCTCCCGTTTCTCGGCGGCTTGGCAGGATATGATCCACCCCCGGCTGGTCGAAGGCGTCGGCTTGGCGGATCGGGGGCAACGCGAGGCAGAGCTGGCGGTTACGGGCGGGGGACGGATCCCCTCGGTGCTGCTCGAGGTCGCCTACATCAACAATGCAGGCGATATGTCCCAGTACCAGGCTCGCAAGCAGATCGTCGCGCACAAGATCGCCGAAGGGATCGTGGCGTAGGGCGGGCGCCGTTGCGGCTCTACGAGAGAGGTTTCCGAAGGCCCCGCTCTTCACAGAGCATGTTCGTCGCATCCTTGACTGAAAGCGCCGCAACCGGGCAATGGCGGATCAGTTCCTCGTCGTTTGTTATCAAGAGGTCCGCGTTGCAGCGCATCGCAGCGGCGATTACCAGGCTGTCCTCGTAATCGCCATGAAGGCAGCGTTGCTTTTGCGCGATCCATACATCGGACCGGTCGCAACCGACCGCGGTGGACAGCTCGTCCATTTTCGACAGGCACATCCATGCCGTTTTCGCCGCCGTAGCCGCATCGGCCTTGGAAACTTCGCCCTTATCGCGTATGACGGCGCGCCTGTAATCGGCGGAAACGAGGTAGAACAGGTCTTTCGTGGCGTGCACTGCATGGCAGAAGCGCACGCCCCGTTCGATGGCGATGTTTATGAAATCGACGGCTGCCTTGCTTTGCGGTCGGAACCCAAGGAAGTAGTCGAGCCACACGTTGGTGTCGAGGAGGAACAGGCGCTCTGACATCAGCTCCACCCCATTTCCGATCCGTAGCGCTCTTCGAAGGCGAGAGCTTTGAGCTGGTCGAAGGATGGAGAGTCCTCTTCCGGCGGCCACGTAAGACCCGCTTGGGCGTAAGCGCTGCGCACGATATCCGGGCCGGTATCGGCGATCTTCGCCATCTGTTTGCGGCGCTTGGACTCCGCCGACTCGACTTGCTTGGCTTCAGCGGGCAGGAGCGTTTTGCGCAATCGGTCGGGCCTGTCCGAATAGCGTTCGGCAAGTTCCCATAGGGCGCGGATCGCCTGCGTCGGCGTGAAGCCGGCCTTCGCCAAAGCATCGTCGCCGTTCTTCTTAAGCGAAGCGTCGATACGGGCGTTGATTTGCGATGTTGCAGCGGCCCCAGTCATAATACGCCTCCTTTTCGTATTGATCTGATTGTAGAAAAACCAGGTTAATACGTAAAGCATGTATAGCAGAATCGGAGAGCGAATATATCGGAGCCGTTAGAGATCGGGCCCCGGATGTGCGTTCCGGAGCCCCGACGGGTCGAGCGTCTGTTCAGCATGCGATCAAGCCAGATGGTGCTCCATCATCAATTGCTGGCCGCCCGTGAATCCGGGGTAGGCGGTCGATGCCTCGTCTAGGAACATACTGGGGCGGACAAGGGCAATGCGCTCGCCGCCTTCGCTTCGCACGCGTGAGACCTGCATTTTTGCTTGCTCGGCAAGTTCGAGCGGCGCTTTCGAGAAGGTTGAGAGCGTAAGGGATCCCGTAGCCTTCGACGTCGCCGAGAAAAACGAGCGCCGGTTTCGCTCGGTACGCGACCTGCGTTCGCCCTCCGTGCTGACCACCTCGAACGCATCGCGCGGAGGGTAGAACCCGTCGATCGCCCCCAGGACGAACACGTTTTCCGCTTCAAGGCCGCACAGGTAGGGGGCATACATGATGCGCAGTTTATCCGAAGGGCCGATGAAGTGCGGGAACAATGCCATGGTGCGCACGATTGCGAACAGCTCCCCGGCGCTTTCATCGCCCGCGAGGGCATCGAACACGTCGGCGAATTCCCGAAGCCCCTCGGCTCCGATGGCCCGCATGAGCGCGAACCCTTTCCGCCCGCTGTTCGCCTCGATGAACGCGACGCCTTCGCGATAGGCATCGGTGAGGGCGCTCGAACGCAGAGAAACCTCGCCATCTTGGGAGCTTGCCAGGTTCAGAGCCTCGACCAGGCCCAAGCCGTGCTCGTTCATGAAAGCGAAGAAGCTTCCCCAGGCATCGCTGTTGGCAAGGTAGTTCCCGATGCCCGTCCAGCAGCGCCACGCCATCGGATCGGCGGGGTTCGCCAGAAGGTTCAGTTTCAGGTAGGCGGTAAGCGCTTTGCAACGGTCCCGTTCGCGCGGGTCTCCGCCGAACGACACGCCGGTTCCAGCGGTGGTTACCGAAAACCCGCGCGTGCGCAAGAGCCTCCCGACCGAGCGCGCCCAAAGCGCATTCGGAACGACGACCAGGGTGTTTTTCGAGAAGTTCTCGGGGTCTTGGTTGGCGAGGAAGCGGAGGTACTTGGTCATTCCGTTCAGCTCTTCGTCGGGGTTGTTCCATGAAACGACGCGAACCCCTCCGTTCTGCGACGAGCCGCTCTGCCCGCCCTTGAGCATTCTCTCTCCCGGGTTGACGGGAGTGCCAGCGCGACCTGCGGGGGCGTCGTCCGTGCGTGCGGATCGGATCGAGGCGTCAAGCCCCCCTTCTCCGAGCGCTGCTTCGGCAAACCTCTGGGCTGCGGGGTTTGCGAATGCGGTATCGAGGGTGAAAACGTCGACGTCATGGCGCAGTGCGTCAAAGTCCTCGAATCCCCGGGGATGCGGCGGCAGGTTGTCGATCCGGGTAGTTTGGTTCTGGTTTCCCGTGACCATCATCTGCTTGCTCGCCAGAAGGCAGCACATCGTCTGTTCGGCGCACGTCATGTTCTGGAAGTCGTCGCACAGCACGTAGTCGAAGCGAAGCTCGCGACCCCGGTCCCGATCGGAGCGCAGGAAGTCGACGGTGAGACGGGCCGCTTCTTCCGGAAGCATCGCGCCGTAGGCCTCGAGGCGCTCCAGAAGAAACGCGTGGACGCCTGCTTCTTCGCTGTCTACCAGCCAGGTCGATTCGCTTTCGAGGGCGCACCACTTGTCGCGGAACCTATCCAACATGCCGCGCATCGCACGCACTTTCAACCCCGTGGTCTTCAGGTCTTCCAGGAGGAACTTCCGCTCGGCATCGGTGACGAGACGGGGAATCCGTCCGGTATCGCGGATCGCCGCGGGGTTTCCCAGCAGGAAGGCTGCCATCTGGGTGGCTGTGCAGACGGTCATGTCGGCCGCGTCTTTCCCGATCTTCGCGCGAAGGCGAACGCGGAAGGCGTCGGCGGCGAAGGGCGTGGCCGTCTCTACGAAGATGCGGGAAGGGTCGGCTCCGGCGCTTACCAGCGCGGCGCACCGTTCCAGCAGGGTTTCGGTTTTTCCCGTGCGAGCTGCGCCGACAACCTTGATCATCCGCGCGTCATGATGCGCGATCCTCTCGATCGAAGACATGATCAGCCCTCGTTTCGGAACGAAAGGGCCGCGCTGTCGAACTCCTTCTCGGTTCCGTCGGGCAGCATGACGCCCCAGATGCGGTAATCGATCTCGAAGTCGGGGTCGGGGAGGGCGAACTTCGCCTCCATCTGCGCTTCGAGTTCGGCGAGCGCGTCTTGTTCGGAGGTGTCGACAAGGTCGTCCGACTCGGTGAAGGGCTCGTCGATCTGCTCTGAAGCTTCGATGGGATCAGGGTTTTCGCCCTGTGCGGGAAGGCCTTCGGTCTCGGTGCCCAGGTCCTGTTCGGATCGGATCTGCGCTTCGGTTACCTGACGCCGGTAATCGGCTTCCGAAGGGATGGTCACCCGATGGACGTCGGGTCCGAGCGCTCCGGCGTTCAGGGCAGAGCGAATCTGCGATACGACGGCTGAAACTTCGGCGGGGATCCCGCTTGTGGAGTCCAGTCGCGCCTGCACGACCAAGCCGCCGTTTTCCAAAACGACGTCCAGATAGTCGAAGTCCAGCTCGGTTCCGCCGATCTCCCGCTGGCGGCGGTTGTAGATCCTCATATTGTTGGCGATGGTCCCGAACTGGTTGAACAGCCATCGTTCGATGACGTCGTTCCACAGCTCGTCGGCCCCCTCGTCGTCCGATGCGAGGTAGCGCCGGTTTCCCAGCTTCACATGGAGCTCGGCCCGGTTCAGCGGCCGTGCGCCCTCTGCGCGCTTATGGCTGCGCACAACGGTCGAGCCGACATACGAATAGCAGCGCCCCACTTCGAGGCGCGTCTCCTTGGTGGCGTACTCTTCGTCTACGTCGAGCACCAAGGCAAGTGACGGACGCGGTTGCGGCATCGTATCCCCTCTCTGATAGAAGTGCCTCTCCTTACCTGCAAACGAGTCTAGCGGGCGGGACGGACGGCAAATAATGCAGTGAGGATGATATGGCGCGCGGCAATCATCCATCCGTTCTGATTTGGGCAATCGGGTCCTTCCTAGAATTTTTCCCAGAGAGGGGAGCGTTCGTGCTGCGCTCCTCTTCCAGTCAAGGAGAGGCAGACAGGAAAGAAAGGAGGGGCGTATGTCTAAACTTTCACTATCGCGTCGTAGCTTCGTGAAAGCCTCGGCCATCGCGATGGCGGCGACCTCGGTGGGGTTCGCCGCGCAGGCATCCGATGCTCTGGCGGAAGGGGAAGATGCTACCGCGGGGGAAGTTAAGAGAATCCGTTCCTGCTGTCGCGCATGCGGCAAAGTCGAGTGCGGTGTGTGGGTGACCGTGCAAGACAACAAAGTCATCAAAGTGGAGGGGGACGAGTCGAACGCTCACAGCCGCGGGCATTGCTGCGCCAAATCGCAGTCGTCGATGCTCGCGCTGTACCATCCCGACCGACTGCGCTACTGCATGAAGCGCACGAACCCCAAGGGCGAGGACGATCCGGGCTGGGTCCGTATCTCGCTGGCTGAGGCGTTCGACGAGGCCGGGTCCAAGTTTAAAGAGGTGGTCGAGAAGTACGGCGGCCAGGCTAATTTCTCGATGGGCGGCACCTCGCGCGTATGGGCGCAGCCTCCCTACGGTACGCTGAAGTCGATCTTCCCGACGCCGAATGCCCATCTGGCCTACGAGATCTGCAAGGGGCCGCGCCATTTCGGGGGCATCCTCACCGACGAGATCGGGTCTCCCTGGATGGAGGTCGAGCAGGGTCCGCTGGTGTACGTTCAGTGGGGTACGGCGGCCGAGTACTCCAACTACGACTCGACCAACCGCACGGTGGTCGACTGCAGCCAGCGCGCCTACAAGCACATCCTGGTCGACCCCCGCATGACCCCGTTGGGGAAGGAAGCCGATCTGTGGCTTCCGCTGCGCGTCGGCACCGACCTCGCCCTGTCTTTGGGCTGGCTGAAGTGGATCCTCGACAACGAGGCGTACGACGACCTGTTCGTCCGCCGTTGGTCGAACGCCCCCTTCTTGTGGAATCCCGAGAAGGACGGCCGCACGTACAAGGGCTGGTTCCAGGAAATGAACGGCGGTATCGATATGACCAGCCGTATCATCACCGAGGCCGACTGCGATCCGGAGTGGATCAACCAGTATTGGGACTACAAGGGCCGCTACCAGCGCTTCATCGTGTGGGACGAGAACAACAACAAGCCCACGTACTGGGACGCGGAGGAGTGCCAGTGGGAGGGGGAGAAGCACAAGATCCCGACCACCGGTGTGTGGGTCGAGCATCCCTACAAGCCTATCGTGGCCGACGCCTGGCTTCCCGATCCGTCTCATTTCGCCGATCCTCAGGATCCCGCATATGACGAATACTGGAACGAGGGCAACGAGGGCGGCAAGAAGTCCAATCCGCTGGGCCTGCCCAAGAATCCGGCGCTGTTCCCCGGCGGCGTGGAGGTCAAGCTGAAGAGCGGGGCCACCATCAAGGCCGGCACGGTGTGGGAGAGCTTCTCCGACAGCCTCGAGCAGTACACGCTCGATTACGTGTCCGAGATCACCGAGGTTCCGGCCAAAGACATCGAGGAATCGGTGCGCATCTACACCACGCGCTTGAACCCGCTGCACGGCAACGGCGGTATCCACTACCAGTTGGCTCCCGACCAGACCGGGCACGCGGTGCAGAACACTCGCGCGCTGCAGATCATCGCCTGCATCACGGGCAACTCCGACGAGCCCGCCGGCAACCGCGGATCGTCCAAGGCGCAGGTCGACGGCTGTGCTGGGCGTGCGAACATGCTGGTCACCGATCACGGCGATAATTCCAAGACCTGGGGCGTCGATGTGGGAACCATGGAGCTGGGCAACACTCCGCGCAATCTTACCATCGAAGAGCAGGTGCCTCTCATCCAGGACTTCGTCCAGTATCTGATCGACGAGAAATCCCCACTTGCCGAGCGGTACGGCAACCATGTTCCCTCCCATGACGAGGCGGTTCTCATCGCCGAGCGCAAGGGCGGCAACTACATCAAGAACAGCGTGTGGCCGCATCCCAAGACCACCTGGGAGCGCAACGCCAACCAGATTTCCGCCGATCGGTTCCCGCTGCTGCGCTATTGGAGCCGCTGGGCTGATTCCGCCGCCATCTGGGATTCCATCAACGGCATCGACACCCCGTACCAGATCCATGCGGGCGTGTGCATGTCGGGCGACTTCATGAACGAATCCAACCTGCTCGAGGCGTGGGAGGCTCTCACGCGCCTTGACTTCTGGCTCGACCTGAACCTGTGGTCGTGCCCGAACAACGGGTGCGCCGACATCGTCATCCCGGTCCTCCACTGGCTGGAATGCAACACCGGTCGCGTCTCCCAGGGTGCGGGCGGCCTGTTCGGCGCCGGCCAGCGTGCGGTGGAGCCCATGGGAGACTGCATCTTCGATCCTGTCGCCGTGATCTGCCTGTACAAGGCCATGGGCGTGGTGTGGAACAACCGCGACCCCGAGTACGACGAATGGAACAACCTCGATTACCGCAATTTCGTCCAGATGGGCGGAACGGTTGGCTATGAGGAGCAGGAGTACCGCGTTTTGAAGGATGCGGTTGACTGGTGGCACACCGAGGAGTTCCCGAAGGGGCCCGACTTCCCGCAGTATGCCAAGAAGTTCCAGGAAGAGGGCTGGTTCGACTGCCGCAAATGGCATCCCGAGCGCTGGGGTACCTACCGTCGCTGGGAGATGGGCTATCGTCGTCAGCAGGGCGGCTACAACCTGTACTCTGCCATCGACGAGAAGTGCGCGTTCATGACCCCGACGGGCAAGGTGGAGATCTGGTCCACGATCGCCGAATCCTACATCCCCGACGGAACCGCAACGTTTGCGAGCACGAACGTGATCGACCCGAAGATCCCCGATATCGACAAGTTCCCCCATTGGGTGGAGCCCAAGAACTCGAAGATCTCCAACCCCGAGTACTACGACGCGTCTTTGGCGGACAAGATTTCCACCACGGCGGCCTACATCAACGACAACTACCACGGAGACCATCTGGTCGAAGAGTACCGCGAGGCGCTGAAGAAGTACCCCGACAACGCATTCATCGCCACGACGGGCTCCCGTCAGCCGGTGTACTTCCACTCCGAGCATCGCCAGCTCCCGTGGTGCCGCGAGCTGTGGCCCTCCCCGCGTTTCGAGATCAACCCGAACGATGCCGCGCGCCTTGGCCTCGAGCAGGGGCAGTGGGTGTGGATTCGCAGTCCCTGGGGCGCCATCCGCGAAGTGGTCGACCTGTACTACGGCATCAAGGAGGGCACGGTCAACGCGAACCATGCATGGTGGTATCCCGAGATCGACACGGCGAGCCACGGGTTCGAACTGGTCAACGTGAACTGCCTCATGGACAAGTACGCCCAATGCTGGATCTGCGGAGCTTCCCAGCTGCGCGGCTTGCCCGTGGTCATCTACCCTGCGACGCCGGAGAACTCGCCGTTTGGCAACCCCGTTCCGTGCGATCCGCAGGGCAACGCCGTCATCGCCAACGCCAACGACCCGCGCCTGAAGGAATGGATGGCCAACGACCCGCGCCTCGACGACGCCAAGGTCGCGCTGACGTTCGCGAACCCTGCGGCGAAGGGTATGAACCATATCACTGTCGTCAAGGAATAGGGAGAGGAGGATTCGAGCATGGCTCACTATGCAATCGTCACCGATCTGAATCGGTGCACGGGCTGCCTTGCCTGCACCGTTGCCTGCAAGGCCATCAACGGCGTCGAAATCGGAGCGTTCTGGATCAAAACGCTGCGCATCGGCCCCAACCCGAAGTTCGAGGGCGCGCAGTTCCCCGACGTGGAAATGTACTTCCTCCCGGTGCAGTGCCAGCACTGCGATAACCCCGAGTGCGTCAAGGTCTGCCCGACCGAGGCTTCGCACATCCGCGAGGACGGCACGGTGCAGGTGGATAAATCCAAGTGCATCGGATGCCAGTTCTGCGCCATGGCGTGCCCTTACGGCGTTCGCTACCTCAATGAGGAAGAGCGCGTCGTCGAGAAGTGCACCCTGTGCGAACAGCGTATTTCCCAAGGAGAGCTTCCCCAATGCGTGTCCCAGTGCGGCGCTCGCGCCCGTTTCTTCGGGGATCTGGACGAAGGCGTGGACAACTTCGAGGCGCCGGTCCATCCCGACGAGCCCGGTTGCCAGTACGACGAGATGACGAAGACGAGGGTGAAGCTGAAGGACTACGTCGAGGCGTACACGCCCGACGAGATCCACCATCTGACGGACGCGGGCAACGACCCCCGGCTGATGTACCTGCTTCGTTCCGGACGAAAGTGGAGGGGGTAGACGATGGAGCTTCAATGGCCACTCATCCTGTTCACGTTCTTCGTGTGCCTGAGCAGCGGAATCCTGTTCGTTCAGGGCCTGCTGTCCTTTCTCGGCAAGGCGCGCGAGCTGCAGCTTGCCAGCCTGGTTGCGTCCGCAGCATCGCTGGCGGTCGGCGGCGTTGCCGTGTTCATGCACCTCGAGCACTGGGAGCGCATCTTCAACGGGTTCGGGCACATCACGTCCGGCATCACCCAGGAGCTTATTGGGGTCGTCCTTATGGGCGTTGTTATCGTCCTGTTCTTCCTGATGATGCGCCGCTCTGAAGACGGATCGGTTCCCGCCGGCGTCTCCGTTGCCGCGATGGTCGTGCCGGCTCTCATGGTGTTCGTGACCGGGCACAGCTACAACATGCCGGCCCTTCCCTCATGGAACACCCCGATGCTCGAGGTGTTCTATCTGGCCAACGCGGCGTGCCTCGGCGCTCTGAGCGTCCTGATCATCGCCGCGGTCAAGAAGGCTTCCGCAGCGTTCGGAACGCTTTCCCAGGTCGCTTTCATCGCAGCTCTCGCCCAGCTTGCAGCCGTGGCGATCTATGCGGCGGTCATCGCCAACTCCGCCGGCAGCTATGCCCAACCGGGGATGTACTTCGATCCCACGCTGCCCGACGTCGCGGTCACGGTTCCGTCCGCCGTCTTCTTTCAGATGTTCACGGGCGACATGGCGCTGGCGTTCTGGGGCGGAAGCATCCTCCTAGGTTGCTGCATCCCCGCTGTCGCCGCCTTCCTCGCGAAGAGGGCGGCCGAGTCCGGACGCGTGCTTTCGCTGGCGGGCATCGGATTGGCATCGGTGGTCGTGGGAACCCTGTGCTGGCGCGGCATTCTGTACGTCGTCGCACTCAGCGTGTTCGCGATCTTCTAGGCGTTTCAACGTAGCGTCCTCGCCAGGGCCGGTCACCGTGGCGAGGGCGGAAAGCGCATACTGACGGGGCTCTCGATTCGTGTTCCCCGCTCGTCGCAACCGAGCCCCGTCTGATATGAGCTTTTCGCAGGTCACCTTGGTTAGTTTGGGGGATGAGTATGGAAGACGGGAAGAAGGGCGCAAGGCCGGCGGTCGATGCGGCGGCGGTGTCCCGCCGCACGCTGATGGCCGCCGCCGGCTGCTCGGTCGCGCTTATGGGGCTGGGTGCTTTGAAGTACGCGGGAACGCCCGCGCAGCTCAGGCCGCCGGGAGGGCAGGACGAAGAGCGGCTGATGGCCGCGTGCATTCGGTGCCAGAAATGCTTCGGGGCGTGTCCCCGCCGGATCATCGTGCCGGCGAAGCTCGAAAGCGGCGTGCTGAGCGTGCGCACCCCGGTCCTTTCATTCGACGACTCGTACTGCGACTGGTGCGCCGAAGAAAACGGCGGCGTACCGCTGTGCGTGAGCGCATGCCCTACGGAGGCCTTGCATCTTCCGCCCGAGGCGACTGCGGAGAAGACGATCATCGGCATGGCGAAGATCGACCAGAAAACCTGCCTCGCGTTTCGCGACACCGGGTGCCGTTACTGCTACGATGCGTGCCCCTACGATGCGATCGAGCTGCGTACCGACGACGGGACCAACCCGCGGCCCTACATCATCGAGGATCGATGCAACGGATGCGGTGCGTGCGAAAGCGTCTGCGTGAGCCTTACCGCCGGAGCCCTCGCCTCGTCGGCGTCGGAGCGCGCGGTGGTTATCCGTCCGATCGAGAAAGCCTAGGGGGAACTGATGGATAAGCTGCGCATTGCGGTTTCGGGTGGTTTGTTCGCCCTTCTTTCGATCGGCATCGTTGCTGGCTTGAGCACGGGAACCCTGTCGGGTTTCGGATGGGATGCGTTCTCGCTGCTGTGCCCGTTCGGCGCCGTTACCTCCATGATCGCCGCCCATCTGGTTGTTCCCCGTGGCGTGGTGTCGCTGGTCTTGATGGTGGCGTTCATCGCCGTGTTCGGTCGGGCGTTTTGCGGATGGGTGTGCCCCGTGCCCCTCGGAAAGCGGATCAGCGGGTTCTTCAAAAGCGCGAACAGGCGCAAAGTCGAGCAGGACGAGCGCAGAGAACGGATGCTCGACATCGCCCGCCACCAGCTTAGCTGCGGGACGGAGTGCTCGGAATGCGCGTCTTGCAAGCAGCGGCGCGCGAAGCTCGACTCCCGTCACGTGGTGCTGGGAGGCGCCCTGCTGTCCACGGTTGCGTTCGGTTTTCCCGTGTTCTGCATCGTGTGCCCCATAGGGTTGGCGTTCGCCACGGTGCTGCTGGTATGGCGCCTGTTCGCAAACGGAGACGTGTCCATCCTGGTGGTTGCGGTTCCCGCGCTGCTGGTGCTCGAGGCCACGCTGCTGCGCAAGTGGTGCGCGCGCTTCTGCCCCCTGGCGGCGTTCATGAACCTGATCGGCCGGTTCAACCGGACGTTTCGCCCTGTTATCGACGAGTCGAAATGCATCGAATCGGTTTCGGGGCGCCCTTGTTCGCGCTGCTCGATGGTGTGCGAGGCCGAGATCAACGTCCGTCACCCGGAATTCGGGGAACGGACCCTGGACGATTGCACGCGCTGCCGCGCATGCGTCGAAGCCTGTCCGGCTGGGGCTCTGTCGCTTCCGCTGAGAAGCGGCAGGGGAGTGCAGGAGGGCCCTGTGACCATCGAGGACAACGTCGATCCCTCGGTGCTCGCGTCGAAGCCGGCTGGTGAGTGACGTGGCCCGTCGCGTTATAGGCCCGCCCAACGCCGCAGGCGTTTTCGAGGGCGTGCGAAGCGAGGCTATCGCGGTTCACCAGTTCCGCTGCACGCAGGTGAGGAACCGCAACGCGAACTGCATGAGGTGCGCCGGGGCCTGCACGTCGGGGTGCATATCCCTCGTCGACGGGTCCTTGCACGTCGATGCGGACAAGTGCGTGGGGTGCGGGACATGCGCGACGGTATGCCCGACGTGTGCCCTTGAATCGCTCAACCCCACCGACGCCCAGCTGTTGCGCGACACCCTCGCTTCGCGCGAGGGGGACCGCGTTACCATCGCCTGCCGCCCTCTGATCGAATCCATCGGTCCGTTTATGCGCGCGTCGGCGTGTTCCGAGGTGGTGTGCCTGGGGCGGGTTGACGAGTCGCTGCTCGTCCAGCTTGCCGAGAGGCGGGTGAACAGGATCGAGCTTGCGTGCGGAGCCTGCGATTCGTGCGAACAGAAACAAGGCCTCTCCTGCGCTCGGACGGTCGTCTCCAACGTTCGGTCGTTGTGCGAAGCCTGGGACATCGACCTCGACGTCCAGGTTGTCGAAGGGGTTCGCCTGGATCTGCTCGCCGATCCCAAAGCACAGCTTCGGGCCGAACGCTCGTATGCGGAGCACTTCTCCGCCGGGGCTTCGAACCCTCCTTTGGCGCAGCGGGCGGATAAAGCTCGCTTTGCGCGAACCGATTGCCGCATCCCTGAGGACTCCTCGGTGCTCAAGGTCATGAAAGACGGAACCCTCCCCCATTTTCTTCCGCAACGGCGAGAGAAACTCCTTACCGCTCTCGCCCTGGCCGGCAGCGAACCCGAGGGAACGATCGAAACCGGTCTTTGGGGATGCGTTGTCATCGACGGCGCGAAGTGCTCGAGCTGTCGGATGTGCACGACGTTCTGCCCGACGGGCGCGCTCGAGAAGTTCGACGACGAGGACGGGTCGTTCGGGGTCCTCCATTTCCCTGGAAGCTGCGTTAACTGCGAAAGCTGCAAGAGCATCTGCCCCGATCAGGCGATCACCATCCTGCCGCATACGCGGGCGGCGTACATTTTGGAAGGTTCGGTCCATCGTTACGCCATGAGGCGGCGCGCAGTCGCTTTGAACGACGAGCACCAGATCCTGAACACGATGAAGCTTGCGATAGACGGCGACGTGTTCGAGCGGTAGGCGGATGGTCTGAGCGACCGATGCCTTTGCGTGTCGCGCAGGGCGGGTTCCGGGGGAAGGAAAAAGGCGCGCGGTGTTCCGCGCGCCTTGCGTTTTCGATCGGGGCGTCTGCTTTACGCGGCTGTTTCTCCCGCATTTTCCAGAAGCTCGTCCAGCAAAGCGGCGTCTTCTTGGGAGTAGCCCAGGGCAAGATCGCCCAGTCCGAGGTAGAACGAGGTTTGAGCGAACTGGCCCATATCGGACACGAGCATGGGAAGCCAGTTCAGGATGTGATCGTCGAGGAACTCGGCTTGCGTCTTCAGGTTCTCGATCGCCCGATCCTCGTCGTTCTCGCGCAGGCAGCGTGCCGTGCGATCGGACAGGCGCTGCATGAATTCGAATTCGAGCGCGATGTGATCTTCCCCTTCGTTCCAGCTTCCGCGTTTCAGGTTGTTATCGCGCAGGATCTGGAGAACCTCTGCGCGCGCCTCCTGCATGAGGAGGCGCCGTTCGCTGGTGTAGACGCTTTCGAAAGGGTAGGCGGCCGAGTAGCCGTTCACCCCATGTCCGATGAAGCATCGGACGTAATCGATGGCCAGCTCGGTCACCGAATCGTCCCACGAGGTCCTCAGGTAGTCGTACATCTGGCGAAACCCCTTGTCGATCAGGGAGTTTCCCGTTGCGACCGGAAAGCGCATGCCCTGCAGCTCTTTAAGCGCCTCCCTGTCCACCTCGGTGCGGAACAGGCGGGACAGCAGCCCGTAGGTGGAGGCGCGCTCGTCCATGAGCTTTCCCAGGTCGATGGTTTCTTCCGACATGTTCGTACCTCCTAAACGGCCTCGGGAAGCTCTGCCAGCATGGCGCGTCCCAGATCGGTGATGGTCCATTTGTGATCGGCCCACGTGATGGCCCCGGTTTTTTCCAGCATGTCGATGAAGTGCCCGCCGAACCGACGGGGCTGTTGGACCTCGTCGTACGAATCGACCAGCTCTTCGATGTCGGTGCGCACCCGGGGAGCGCCCTCCAGTAACCCGAGCACGCCCCGATACACTTCCAGGTATCGTTTGTCTCGGTTCAGGACAATGTCGCGGAACTCGCGCCCCTCGCGCGCTTCGCGGGCAAGCTCGAGGGCTTCGGGGGTCGCGGTCCAAACAGGATCGGGCGTCTCTTTGATCTCGAGGTATTCGACACCGCCTTCGATATCTTCGCGCGCTTCGCTAGCTTCGATCCGCTCCAGTTCGAGGCCTCCCGCCCGTTCGAGCATGCGGCACAGCGTGAGCGGTGCGTAGACGGACTGGTTGTCGGTCTGCGCCTCGTCGACGCGCTTGATGATCTCGCTCGAAGCGCAGCCGCCCTCGCACAGCTCGATGATGGACAGCAGCACGGGCCTCCGTGCGGGGTTGTGGTCGAACAGCGACTCGAGGGCCGCCCGCACGCCACCTTGCTTCTCGGGGGTATAGATGGCCCCGTGCCGCATGTGCTGGGGCATGTTGCGCATCGTCGGGTAGTCGACGGTATCGAGCGGATTGTCGTCTTCCATATCCTGCTGGTCGATGACGCTGTCGTCCACCGCGAAGGGATCGAAGTCGTCTTCGAGGCCGTCGGCGGGTGAAAAGATGTTCTCGGGCATTTCCCCTCCTCGTTTTTCGGAACGCCGGAGCCGTTTTCTCTGCATCGATTATAGGAAGGCCCTCGGATGTGCCATCATCCTGCTTGGATGAAAAGGGCGCAGGCTTTGCCCGAAGCCGTTTCATCCTCAGCGAACGATGGCGCGACGACGCATTGCTGGTAGGGTGTTCCCACGTTGCGCAGAGCGGGGACTTTCAGGTTCTTGGAAGGAGGCTCTTATGGTGAACGTGGCGATTAGCAGAAAGAGGCTCGCTGCGGCTGTCGCAGGCGTTGCGGCGGCTGTGATGCTGGCGGTCGTTCCCGCCTATGCTTTTTACTACGTGCACGGCAACGCCTATGACGCTGGCAGCGGCGTCAACGGTGCTGTGGAGGTGGTTGTGACGATCGACGGTTCGGCTCAGGGAAAAAGCTCGTGGACCCAGCTCGTTTGCGTCCCTGCAAGCGAGAGCACGCCCGCGGCTGCCGTGGAGCAGGCCATTGTGTCCAGCAACTCGCAAAACGGCGTGGCGGCGATCCATAACTACGACTACCAGTCGGTGAAGGATTACGTCGCGAATGGGAAGTGGACCTGCACGGTGTATTCCGCTGCGGACCGCAAAGCCGGCACCCACACCGCCCAGGACGGATCGGGCAAGGTTGTAAGCGATCTTGCCGGAGCCGAGCTGCAGCGCTTCGATCAGGTGGTGCTCACCGCTTCGTAAGCGGGCGCCGATCGGACGGCCGACCACCGCGGGGGCGCCTCGTTTCGGGGCGCCCCCGGCGCGTTTCTCGAATCATGCCGAGCGGATGATTTTTGCGTTTCCCCTCATCATGGGCCCTTAGCGTTTCTTCGGTGCGGGAAACGGCGTTCGGTTCGGCGGCTCTGTTTTGCTATGCTGGCAAAGAGGGGGATCGGCGCGGTGCCGATCCTGCGAGGGGAAAGCGGTTGTTGCGGGGGCTTATGGGATACGTGCCGCGTTTTTCGATCCACACCGACTTCGGAGGGGAAGAGCACACGGGCGAGGTGAGCTCGCTCGCGGTGGGCTACGGGGTTCACCAGGCGTGGATTTTCGCGACGCTGTTCAGCTGCTCCTCTATTTTCGGGCTGGAAGCGGCATCGGGGGGCTTGTGGTCCTCGCCCCTGTTCATCAGCTCCATCATCTCGAACCTGGCGACGTTGTTCGCATTCGGGTTCTTCGATTTCCGCCTGCTCAGATTCGTGGTCAACAAGAAGACGTGCCTTTTGGCGGCTGCGATCGAGTCGGTAGGGACGCTGCTCGTCTTGCTGTGCGGCCTCGATATGTGCCCTGCGCCGCTGCTGGTTCCCGCGGGCGTTTGCACCGGCGTCGGCTCGGCGGTGTTCATCATATTCTGGGGCACTGCGTTCGCGCGCAAAGACGTCCTGACCATCGCCGTGAACACGTCGCTGGGGGCGGGATTGTCGGCGCTCGTGTATGCGTTTCTGCTCCTGCTCGTCCCGTTTCCCCTGTCGGGTTTGTTCGTGACGGCGCTTCCTTGGTTGGAATGCATCTTGGTCTGGAAGAATACGCCGCAACCTTACACAGAGCGCAGGATGCTGCCCATCTTCGTCACGCTTCCCGTGAACCGGGCTCGCTTCGCCATCATGTTCGCTCTTCCCATGCTGTTGTTCGGCTTTTCGCTCGGATTCGTGCGCGAGCGCAGCGTTCGCTACCTGTTCGTCCACTTCGATGTGGCGACCCAGCTGGTGGCGACGCTCGGCGCTGGGTTCGCTGCGGTTGCGGCGGTGCTGGTCTGCTTGAAGCTCATGCAAAGCGATCGGGTTGACGACCTGGTGAGGCCGCTGCTTCCCATTTCAGCCGTTGCGATCGGATTGCTGTCGGCTACGAGCTTCCTCGACGTTTGGGTGGCGGGCGTTGTGATCCTTACGGGGCATTTCGTGCTGGAAAGCGCCCTGTGGATGGTGATGGCGGTGTTCGCCCAGAAATACCGCCTGTCTCCCGTCATGGTCTTCGGCGTGGGCCGCGGCTCGATCGCCCTCGGATCCCTCGGCTCGGTTTTCATCATGCATCAGCTGTATGCGGACGGTTCCATCAGCCTGTTCGGCGGTGCCGAGATGGTGGTGATCTGCCTGGTGTGCCTCATCGCGGGTCTGGCCATGCTTCCCCATGAACACGATATCCGGCGGGCCATCAAGACGGTTTCTTCCCAGAACAATCAGGTGGTGGAAGAAATTAACAAGAAGTTCCGAAGCGCTGCCGAGGCCGAAGGCCCTGACTGCGAGAATGCGGTGGCGACCGGGGTGTCCGATTGCCAGAGCGGGCAAGAGGCCGACCGGTCGAGCGATCAGAGAAAAGGCCTGTTCCGCAAGAAGTGCGAGTGCGTGGCAAACCAGTACCTGTTGTCGGCTCGCGAAAACGAGGTGCTGTTCTATTTGGCCCGCGGGTTCAACGCAGCATATCTGCAGGAGAAACTCTACATTTCCGAGGGCACGGCGAAAACCCACATCCGGCACATCTACGCGAAGACCAACGTTCACAGCCAGCAGGAGCTGATGCGTATGGTCAACGATATGCAGGTGTGAGGTCGGGCGGTCTTTCCCACCGATAGCCGATGCGAGGGGCCGCTTCGGCCCTTTCCGCCGATCGACAAGGCGATGCCTCGCTTTGCGGGCGAGGCATCCGTTTCGGCTGGTTTTCGGCAAGCCGGCCCTAGGCCGTTTGCGACGAAGCGCTCTCCTCGGCGGCGTCGCGCCGGGGCAGGTAGTCTGCCACAGCGGAGCGGATCAGCTCGATATAGGCGGCCGAGCCCTTCTCGGACAGGTGGGTGCCGTCTCCGTCGAAGTAGTCCCCGTGATCGGCGCTTGCCGCGTACCAGTCGATCATCTGGACGTTGGGGTACTTTCGAGCGGCGTCGGCGAGCGCCTTGTTGCTGCTGGCCATCCAATCGGTGTTCGACCGCGAGTTCACCAGCCATACCATCTTGTCGGTGCCCACATCGTTCATGAGGCCCGCGATCTGGTCGTCGGTTACGTAGCCGTTCGTCCCCAGGGCGATCACCACGATGCTGCCCACCGTGCCGGCATCGCGGTAGAGGTCGTAATAGCTGCTGGCGTTGTAGAACTGGCGGTTGACGGCCGCGTCGATCAGCCCGTGCGGGAAGGCGTCCTGGAAGTAGGGGATGGCCCGCACCGACACCGAGTCCCCGATCATGAGGATGTCGTACTTCGAATCGTCGACCGGTGCGACGTAGAACCCGGAGTTGTTTTCGGCCGCTTGGCTGGTGGCTGCGCCGCTATCGGAATCGGCCTGGCTTTCAAGGGTTCCCCCCGCAACGACGCCGCCCTGGTCTTCGGCCAGCTTGAGCAGCGACCCTCCCTCCAGCGCGTTCGTGTCGGGGACGAAAGCGAGGCCGGCTGCTGCGATCAGCAGGGTCGCCGCGCTCGCCGAAACCGTCTTGACGTGGCTTCGGCCCCAATCGACGACCGAGGTCGCTCCGCTTCTCAGCTGGGAGAAGAGTTTCTCGGCGGCTCCGCGGCGCAGGGGGTTCTCCACGTACTCGTACGAGAAGTGGGCGAAGGCGAAGATGGCCGCCAGCTCGATCGCCATCAGGTAGATCGGGGTGCCCTCGTTCACGTGAGGCGGCTCGAGCAGCAGCAGGATGGGGAAGTGCCACAGGTACATCGAGTAGCTGCGCTGGCCGACCCACACGAGGGGTTTCAGGGCGAACACGCGCCCGATGAGGCTTCCCGGGTGCACGATGCAGGCGATGAACAGCGCCGTGAGCAGCGAGCACAGCAGCAGGCCGCCGCGGTAGATGAAGGGCGAGAACCCGTTGCTGAACGCCACGAGGAGCACGAGCCCCAGAAGGGCCAGGCCCCCCACTACGTCGAGTCCCAGGCGCGCCCGGTCGGTCATAGCCGAGCCGGCGTCGTCGGCCAGCTTCTGATAGGGCCAGATGAACGCCAGGATGGCTCCGATCAGCAGCGAGAACGCGCGCGTGTCGGTTCCGTAATAGACGCGTGAGGGGTCTTCTGCGGGATTGAACATCACGGCCATCAGGACGACCGAGACGAGCGCGGCGATGGCGCATCCCTTGGCGATCGTGCCCTTTTTGGCGCCCCGATGGACGATGAGCATGAGAATCACGGGCCAGACCAGGTAGAACTGCTCTTCGATGGCAAGCGACCAGGTATGGGCGAGGGGCGAGGGGGCTCCCAGGGCGTCGAAGTACGACACGTTGTGGATGATCTGCCACCAGTTGTTGAAGAAGAACACGGTGGGCAGGATGTCGGGCCGCATCTTCGTGAGCAGCGCATGGTTCAGCAGCGTGCACAGGGCGGCCGTCCCCACGATGGCGAACAGCACGGCGGGGACGATGCGCTTGATGCGGCGGACCCAGAACGCCTTGAGATCGACGGTTCCGGTGG
The DNA here is from genome assembly GCF_000814825.1 of Berryella intestinalis. Lineage (NCBI taxonomy): Bacteria > Bacillati > Actinomycetota > Coriobacteriia > Eggerthellales > Eggerthellaceae > Berryella > Berryella intestinalis. The sequence goes on along the minus strand of NZ_CP009302.1, from coordinate 1,850,197 downwards.
TTTCGATCTCGGATATCAGCAGGCCGGTGATGAGGTAGCCCGAAAGCACGAAGAACATGGTGACGCCCAGAAGCCCTCCGGGGGCGAAACCGAGATGCATGTGGTAGGCGATTACGGCGAGGACCGCGAACGCGCGGAGCCCGTCGAGGGACGGGACGTAACGGGACTTTGGGCGGGGCATGGGGCTTCCTTTGCGAAACTTTTCTGTCGTCGCTTAGTCTACTGGATAAAATCGGTAATTGAACGGGGTGTTTAGAATGTTCGGTCCATCACGAAATGACCCGAATCGCTTCAGGAGAAGCGCCGCTGCGCGCGCCGCGGGCCATCCAAGATGTGTATGATGGAACCGACCGTTTTTCAAGGTGCAAAGGAGGCGCGAAATGAGGCAGATCTTCGTCATCGGCGGCATGGGTGCCGGCAAGTCAACCGCCCGGAAAGCTCTGGTCGAGCAGGGTCTGGCTTATATCGACCTCGATAAGGTGGGCCATGAGGTTCTGACGTGGGACGTCGTCAAATCCGACCTGGTCGATGCGTTCGGCGCGGATATCCTGGGAGAAGACGGCGAGGTGGTGCGCGCGGCACTCGCCCAGAAGGCGTTCGTGTCCCCGGCCCTTACGCGCAAGCTGAACCGCATCACGCTTCCCCGCATCGAAGACGCGTTCACCAGCATGCTGGACGCGCTCGAGTCCGAGGGCCACGAGGCCGTCGTGGTGGAGAATTCGGTGTACAAGACCCGCAGCCTGTCCATGGCGTACAACGCCGACGTGGTGATCGCGGTGCTCGCGCCCATCGAGACCCGCGTGGCCCGCGCGGTGCAGTCGGGCTGGGACGAGCTCGACGTTCGCCGCCGCATCGCCCAGCAGATCACCGACGCCGAGCGCATCGAGGAGGCCGACGTCGTGTTCAACAACGACGGCACGCCCGAAGACCTGCGCGATCGGGTGGTCGCCTGGTGGCGGGACTACTGCGAGCAGGAAGGCATCTAGCCGCCGGTTCGTTCGGGGCCGCCCTTCGGGGCGGCCTTTTGCGCATCGGAGCCAAGTCAAGCGGGCCGGTTGGCCGCGCGTTTCGGAAAGGGAGCATCCGTGTCACATCTGACGAACCTCGAAGGGGTCGAAATGCAGGGAAAGCTTCCCGAGGTGCGCCTGTCCTCGACCCCGCTTCGGGTGGTGTCGCCCTACGAGCCGGCGGGCGATCAGCCCGAGGCCATCGCAGCGCTCGCGCGCAACATCGAGCAGGGCCTGCGCTACCAGACGCTTTTGGGAGTGACGGGATCGGGGAAAACGTTCACCATGGCCAAGACCATCGAGGCCGTGCAGAAGCCCACGTTGGTGCTTGCTCCCAACAAGACGCTCGCGGCCCAGCTGGCGGCCGAGCTGAAGGAGTTCTTCCCCGATAACTCGGTGGTGTATTTCGTCTCGTATTACGATTACTACCAGCCCGAAGCCTACGTTCCCTCGTCGGACACCTTCATCGAGAAGGACGCGTCGATCAACGAAGAGGTCGAGAAGCTGCGCCATGCGGCGACGTCGGCCCTGTTGTCCCGTCGCGACTGCATCGTGGTGGCCAGCGTGTCGTGCATCTACGGCATCGGCAGCCCCATGGATTACGCGGGCATGGCGGTTTTCCTGGACAAAGAGAAGGAGGCGGACCGCGACGACATCATCCGCGAGCTCATCGAGATCCAGTACGACCGCAACGACTACGAGCTGTCGCGCGGGACGTTTCGCGTGCGCGGGGACAGCTTAGACGTGTTTCCCCCCTATGCCGACAACCCCGTCCGCGTCGAGTTCTGGGGCGACGAGATCGAAAGTATTTCGGAAGTGGACGGTCTGACGGGGGAGGTGCTGAACACCTACGAGGCGCTTCCCGTGTGGCCGGCCTCCCACTACGTGACGGCTCGGCCGAAGATGGAGAAGGCGCTGGGCACCATCCGCGAGGAGCTGCGCGAGCGCCTGACCCAGTTCCGCGAGGGCGGCAAGCTGCTCGAGGCCGAGCGCTTGGAGATGCGCGTGGGTTACGACCTGGAGATGCTGGAGACGATGGGGTTCTGCTCGGGGATCGAGAACTACTCGCGTCACCTGGACGGGCGAAATCCCGGCGAGCCGCCCTACACGCTGATCGACTACTTCCCCAAAGACTTCCTGTGCATCATCGACGAGAGCCACGTGACCGTTCCGCAGATCCGCGGGATGCACGAGGGCGACCGTTCGCGCAAGATCACGCTGACCGAGCACGGGTTCCGGCTTCCGAGCTGCCTTGACAACCGCCCCTTGCGCTTCGACGAGTTCGAAGAGCGGGTGCCCCAGTTCGTGTACGTTTCGGCTACGCCCGGCGATTACGAGAACCGCGTCAGCCAGGCGCGCGTCGAGCAGATCATCCGCCCGACGGGCCTGCTCGATCCCGAGATCGTCGTGCGCCCGGTGGCCTCCCAGATCGACGACATCATCGACGAGGCTCGGGCGCGCGTCGAGCGCAACGAGCGCGTGCTCGTCACTACGCTGACGAAGAAGATGGCCGAGGACCTTACCGACCACCTGCTCGACCAGGGGATCAACACGCGTTACATGCATTCCGACATCGCGACGCTCGAGCGCGTCGAGATCCTGCGCGATCTGCGGCTGGGCAAGTTCGACGTGCTGGTGGGCATCAACCTGCTGCGCGAGGGGCTCGACCTGCCCGAAGTCTCCCTGGTCGCCATCTTGGACGCCGACAAGGAGGGTTTCCTGCGCAACCACCGCTCGCTCATCCAGACCATCGGGCGCGCCGCCCGCAACGTGTCGGGCGAGGTGATCATGTACGCGGACAAGGTCACCGACTCCATGAGGCTGGCCATCGACGAGACGCGCCGACGCCGCGCCATCCAGATGAAGTTCAACGAGGATCACGGCATCGAGCCGCAGACCGTGCGCAAGGCGGTGAACGACATCATGAGCTACGTCACCGACGAGGTGGGCGACGTCAGCGCCGAGGACATCAACCGCGAGCTGGCCGAACTGTCGCGCGAAGAGGTGCTGCGCATCGTTTCCAGCATGGAAGACGAGATGGCGGAAGCGTCTCGGAACATGGATTTCGAGGCCGCGGCCCATCTGCGCGACCAGATCGTCAAGTTCCGCGCGCAGTTCGAGGGCACCACCGAAGAGGCGGCGCTTGCCGGTTTGAAGAAGACGGCCCGCAAGGGAAGCGCCTACGGAAACCGCAAGCACGCAGCCTACGGCTCGAGCCGCAGTCAGTAGGCTGCGCCACTAGGCTTCCGTGTCGGTTCCGGCGTTCATGAAGGCGACCCCGGCGATGATAAGCGCGATTCCCAGCCCCATGAGAACGGTGACGGGCTCGCCGAACACCAGCGCCCCGATGACGGCGGTGCCGATCGTGCCGATTCCGCCCCATACCCCGTACGACAGCCCCAAAGGGAGGCGTTTCAGGGCGAAGGAGAACAGCGAGAAGCTGGCGAGGTAGCTGATGGCCACCCCGACGACGAACGCGGGCTCGGTGAATCCGTTCGACAGCTTGATGAAGGTGGTTCCGAACAGCTCGCAGACGATCGCCGCGCCCAGGAGCGCCCAGCTGCGCGTGATGGCAGACATGGATCACACCCCCAGCTTCAACAGGACTATGCCGGCGATGACGAGGGCGATTCCCACCACTTTTTTCCAGGTGAACAGCTCGCCCCATACGGCGCGCCCGACGACGCAGGTGAGCGCGATGGAAGAGCCGCTCCAGATGGCGTAGGTGATGCCGAGGGGGAGCTCGGCCAGCACGTGCGACATCAGGTAGAACGACAAGACGTATCCGATCGCGATGCCCGCGATCCATCCCTTCTTACGGAAGCCGTCCGACAGCTTCATCGAGGTGTCGGCGAACGTTTCGAGGATCACCGACCCTGCGAGCATGAGCCACGCCATGTGCTTCTCTGTCCTTTCCAAGCCGACGAGCTGCGCAAACCAAGCTGCCGCGCTGCCCGCGCTATTGTTCCAAGAGGGTGCTTACCCGGTGCTTTTCCAGATCGACATGGGATTCGTCGACGAACCGCACGCCTTCTGCCTCCAGCATGCGCCGCTGCGCCGCGGGTCCCCCGAAGCCGAAGCCGGGTGCGAGCGACCCGTCCTTGAACACGACGCGGTGGCAGGGCGTGGCGTCCTCGTCCATGCCGGGATGCGGGTTGTTATGCAGCGCGAAGCCGACGTAGCGCGCTGCGCGCGGGCGCCCTATGGCTTCTGCCACCTGCCCATAGGTCGCCACGCATCCGCGCGGGATGCGCCGTACCGCCGCGTACACCGTCTCGGAAAACTCGCTCATGTCATCCCGCCATCTCGTCGGTGTCCAATACGATGGTGAAAGGTCCGTCGTTGACCAGGGACACGTCCATGTCGGCACCGAAGACGCCCGTCTCGACGCGGGCGATGTCCTGGCGGGCGAGTGAGACGAATTCCTCGTAGAGGCGCTGCGCCGTTTCGGGATCGGCGGCGCCGGTGAACGAGGGCCTCCTCCCCCGACGGCAGTCGGCGTAGAGGGTGAACTGGGAGACGACCAGCAGCTCCCCCGAGATCTCCCCGATCGACCTGTTCGTTTTCCCTTCATCGTCGGCGCAGATGCGCAGGTTGAGGACCTTCGACCACAGCCGCTCGGCTTCTTTTCGGGTGTCGCCGGCGCCTACGCCCAGCAAGACGAGGTAGCCGCGCCCGCACGAGCCGACGACGGCTCCTTCGACGCTGACGCTCGCCTGTTTGACCCGTTGTATAACCGCGCGCATGAGCCTTCCTTTCACCCGATCCTCAGTGTACTTGATGCTGGGGGCGCGGAAGGGGCTTCGGATCCCTGGGACGAAGTTTCGGAGAATATCCATCGACGGGAATCGGCGCATAGGTTGGATGGCGGTTGGGTTTCGGGTGGGTTCGCTTGCTATACTGGGGGTTCGAGGTGACCAGGTATCGGGAGACGCCCATGATCGATGAAATACAGGTGAGCGACCTCGCTCTCATCCGCTCGGCCTCGCTTGCGCCCGCCGACGGCCTCACCGTCCTCACCGGAGAGACCGGAGCCGGCAAGTCGGCCCTGCTTTCCGCCCTCAAGCTGCTTATGGGGGGTCGGTCGGACAAGGCGATGGTGCGAGAAGGCGCATCGTCTTTGCAGGTCGAAGGGCGGTTCTTCGGGATACCCGCAACGGCCGGGGCCTTAGGGGACCCAGACGGGTTTTCCGATGGGGCCGCGACATCCGAGGAGGCGGTGGTCGTGCGCCGCGTGGGCTCCGACGGCCGTTCCCGTGTTTCCGTGAACGGGTCGCTTGCCAGTGCGCGCGAGCTGGCGGACACGGTGGCCGCCAGCGTCGATCTGTGCGGGCAGTTCGAGCATCAGCAGCTCATGAAGCCCGCGAACCATGCGGGCATCCTCGACGCCTGGGCGGGCGAGGAGGTGCGCGACCGGCTCGAGGCTTATCGGACCCGTCTGTCCGAGGCCCGCGCGGCGCACTCCGAGCTCGATCGCGTGAGGGAGGCCCGGAAAAGCTCGTCGGCGCGGCTCGACGAGGCGCGGTTCGTCCTGAGGCGCATCGACGAAATCGGCCCCCAGCCCGGCGAATACGAGCAGCTAGTCCACGACCTTTCGGTGGCGGAAAATGCTGAAGCGCTGGTGAGGGCGACGGCAACGGCTCACGAGGCCCTGTCGGCGGATGGCGGCGCGCTCGATGCGCTGAACGCGGCGGCATCGGCGCTGGAGTCGTGCGCGCGATACGACTCCGGTCTGGGTGAGCTGGCCCAATCGCTGCGCGAGGCGGGGTATGTGCTGGAAGACGTTGCGGCCCAGGCGCGCGACTACCGCGAAGGGGTTGAATTCGATGCGGAGACGATGGCGCTCCAACAGGAGCGCATCGCGCACCTCCAAGGGCTGATGAGGGAATACGGCCCCCGTATGGACGACGTGCTGGCGCGGCGCGACGAGGCGGCCGACGAAGTGTCGCTCGTGGACGATGCGGAGCTGCGCGAGGCGGCCGCCGTGCGCGAGGTCGAGCGGGCCGAGGCGGCCTTGTCCGAGGCGGCCGACGAGCTCGACGAGGCCCGCCGCGCTGCGGCTCCCGGCTTCGAACTCGAGGCGAACCGGGTGCTCGAGCGCCTGGAGATGGGTTCGGCGGAGCTGGTCTGTTCGATCGAGCGGCTGGACCGCTCGTCGTGGTCGGCCCAGGGTCCGTCGTCGATCGAGTTCATGTATCGTCCCGGCGCCGGCATGCAGGCGCGGCCCCTCGCCCGCATCGCGTCGGGAGGCGAGGTCAGCCGCGTCATGCTGGCCACCAAGGTCGCCCTCGGGAAGCGGGATACGGTCGATACGCTGGTATTCGACGAGGTGGACGCAGGTGTTGGCGGGTCGGTGGCCAACGCCCTGGCCGAGGTCGTCGCCGATTTGGCGCGCACCCACCAGGTGATCGTCGTTACCCACCTCGCCCAGGTGGCGGTCCATGCGCAGCGCCACTACGTGGTGTCGAAGGTCGAGGGCCCAGACGGGGTGTCCACGGTGATCGGAGAGATTTCGGGGGAGGACCGGGTCCGGGAGGTCGCGCGGATGCTCTCGGGCAATTCAACCGACGCCTCCGTGGCTCACGCGCGCGAGATGCTGGAAAACGCGTCTGCCTGACGGACCCGCGAGGCGACGGCGCCGATCGGGGTGCGCCGCCGTTTTTGTTTCGAGCGTGTGTCGGGCGCGGTTCACCGTTGACGGACGGCCCCTCTTCGCTAGAATGACCGCTACAACCGAATATCTCGAAACCTATGAGGCGAAGGTAACGTCGTTCGAGGCACTCACAGAGAGCGGGCGCAGCTGAGATTCCCGCAGCAGCTGGACGGCAAATGGTTCGCCGAGGGAAAGGGGAAAGGCCTTCCGGGCCGAGTATCTGGACCGTGAGCCCGCGTCAGAGGCAGGACATGTGTTGGCATGTTCGTGAGAGGGTTCGATCACCGAACCAAGCAAAGGTGGCACCGCAGGTACGTATAAGCCTGTCCTTTGAAACCCGCAAGGGTCTCGAAGGGCAGGCTTTTTTCGTATCGCGATACGCAGTAAGGCGCGCGAGCGCGGTAAGACGGAACACCCCCGCTCGGTCGGTTTCGGCTAGCTCCGAAAAGCCGGCATCTGGGTAGTCCCGATCGGTCGGGACGCAGCGAAGGGGCGCGATGCCGCCCGGAAGGAGCCGATCATGGCCGAGATCACCACCGCAGAGAAGAGGACCGTTTCCGTGGATTCGCCGTCGGGCGGCCTGTCGACGCGCGACCTCATACTGGTCGCCGTCCTGCTGGCGGCGGGAGCCGTCTTGAAGCTCACCGTCGCGTCGTTTCTCACGTTCGGCGGCATGAAGCCCAACTTCATCATCGCAATGTACGCCCTGGCCATCATCCTCACGCGTCCGCGCATCCCCCAGGCGCTGGTCATCGGCCTCATTGCGGGCCTTATGTGCCAGCTGCCCCTCCTGGCGGCGACCCCGCTGGCCAACATCTTCTCGGAAACCGTCGGAGGGTTGGTGTGCGGTCTTGCGATCCTCGTTCCGCTGAGGTTCGGCAAAGTCGATGCGAATCCGTTCGCAACCACCTTCGTCACCACGATCGCGTCGGGATATGCGTTCGTCGCGTTCCTCTCGGTGGCAAACGGCATCGCGCTTCCGGCCGCGCTTGCCGCCTACAGCGTGATGGTGGTGGGAACGGCGGTGTTCAACGCGATTCTCGCTCAGATCCTGGTGGTGCCGCTGCGTGCGGTTCTGAAGCGCTGATGGCCGCGCCGTTTGCCATCGATTGCCTGCGTTGGGGGCTGCCGTCGAGGCCGGCGGCAGCCGTTCGTTGCGAGGAGCTGCGATGATCGAAATGAAGGGGTTTTCGTTCCGGTACCGGGGGCGCTCCGATTTCGCTGTCAGCGATGTGGATCTGAGTGTTGCGGCGGGGACGTTCCTTGGGATCACGGGCGCGGCCGGCTCGGGGAAGTCGACGCTTACCTATGCGTTGAACGGCGTCGTTCCCCATTGTTATCCCGGCGATTTCTACGGATCCGTGGCGGTGGACGGAAACGATACGTGCGAAACGAGGCTCACCGATCTGTCCCGAATCGTGGGGAGCGTGTGCCAGGACATAGAGAGCCAGATGGTGACCGCGGTTGTGGAGGACGAGGTTTTGTTCGGTCTCGAGAACTTCGGGATCGAACCGTCCGAGATCGAAGGCCGCCTGTCCGAGGCGCTGTTGTCCGTGGGCATCGCCGACCTGCGCCACCGCGCTATATCTACGCTATCGGGGGGTCAGAAGCAGAAGGTGGCGCTGGCGTCGATCCTGGCTCTGCGTCCGCGGGTCCTGGTGCTGGACGAGCCGACGTCCGAGCTTGATCCGGTGAGTTCCCGCGCCGTGTTCTCCTTCCTGAAAAGCTATGCGGCCGAGAACCGCGCATGCGTGGTGGCGGTCGAGCAGAAGATCGGGCTTCTGGCGGAGTTCGCCGACGACATGGTGGTGATGGATGAGGGGCGCGTGGCGCTTCACGGGGCCCCGACCGATTTGCTGAAGCGCCCCGACCGGCTTTTCGATCTGGGGGTGAACGTTCCTCGATCCACCGAGCTTTCAAACGAGCTGACGCGGAGGGGTTTGTACGAGGGGCCGGTCTGCCGCAGCGTCGAGGAGGCCGTTCGTGCGGCGAGGGAGGTGCTGGCATGCTCGAATTCAGGAGAGTGAGCGGAGGCTACGCTACGGGCGAACAGGTTTTGCGCGACGTCTCGTTCTCGGTGGCGCCCGGGAGCATCACGGCTCTGATCGGGACGAACGGGGCGGGAAAATCGACGGCTTTGCGGATGGCGAACGGCTTGCTGAAGCCTCGAAGCGGCGAAGTGCTGGTCGGCGGCGTCCCCACGCGTGACCTGCCTGTGAGCGAGATCGCGCGAAGCGTGGGGTTCCTGTTTCAAAACCCCGATCGCCAGATCTGCTGCGCGACGGTGTTCGACGAGCTGATGTTCGGATTGCGCGCCCTGGAGGTTGACGAGGACGAGGCGCGGGGCCGCGTCGAGCGCGTTTCGGCGGAGTTCGGACTCGACCTCGATGCGCAGCCGTACCTGCTGAACCGCGGAACCCGTCAGATGGTGGCCCTCGCGTCCGTCGTCGTTCTCGAGCCCGCCCTCTTGGTGCTCGACGAGCCGACGTGCGGGTTGGATTTCCGCGAATGCATGGCCGTCATGGGGGCGGTGCGCCGCCTGAGTGAGGAGGGGGCCGCCGTGCTGATGGTTTGCCACGACATGGAGGTGGTTGCGGACTTCGCCGAGCGGGCGATCGTGATGGACGCCGGCCGCGTCGTCGATGACGGGCCCGTGTTCGAGGTGCTGCGCAACGAAGCCGCCCTCGAAGCGGCGTCGCTTCTGCCTCCGCAGATCATAGGGGTGTCTTTGGGTTTGGCCCGGCAAGGTTCGCGCGCCGTCCCCGGCGTTGCGACGGCGAGCACGGTAGGGCGGATGGCTGATGCCCTCGAGGCGGCGGTAAGGGGTGATGCGCGATGAGCGGATCGTTCGATCGTGTGGAAAGTACGCTGATGAACAGGCTGAACCCGGTCACGCGATTCCTGGGCGCCCTCGTGTTCGCGGCGGCCTGCTTCTGCGCCGAGACCCCTGCGGCGCTGGGGGCGCTGCTTGCTGCGGGGTTCGCGTTCGCGGCGGCGGCCGGGATGCTGCGCAAAAGCGCGTTCGCAGCGCTTTCCGTGGCGGCGTTTTCGGCGCTGTTGGCCGTCGTGCAGCTGCTCACGACTCCCGAAGGGGCGCTTTTGGTGGGATTGCCCTGGGGCTACATCGGCGTCGGCAGCGTGCGGGCCGCCGCATCGACGGTTGCGCGCCTGGTTGCCGCGTCCGTGCCTTTGTACGTGGCGCTTTCGGCGACCGATCCGAACGACCTGTCGAACGCCGCCGTCAAGGTGCTGCGCGTTCCCTACCGGTATGCGTTCACGTTCTCGTCGGCCATTCGGTTCGTTCCCGTGTTCATGGACGACATGCGGGGGATCGTGGAGGCCCAAACCGCGCGCGGCGTCCGCTTCGACGCTGCGGGTCCCATACGGCGCCTGCGGCTTATGGCCCCTTTGGCCGTGCCCCTGCTCGTGTCGTCGGTGAGGAAGACCAACAGTGCCGCAATCGCGGCGGAGGTGCGCGGGTTCAACCTCCGCACGCGCGAGAGCGGCTACAAGTCGTACCCGTTGGGCGCAGGCGACGCCGTGGCGGCCGCGGTCGTCCTCGCGCTGTTGGCGATTGCCATCGCCTGGTAAGATCGAACGGGCGATATCCGCCCGACCATTCGAGACGGGAGTTTTTCCATGCTTACGCTTGGGTGCCACCTTTCCATTGCGAAGGGCTTTGCCGCTGCTGCCCGCGATGCCCGCCGCATCGGGGCGAACACGTTCCAGTTCTTCACGCGCAACCCGCGCGGGGGAAAGGCCAAGGCGATCGATCCGGCCGATCTCGAGCGTTTTCACGCGGAGTGCGCGGAGGCGGGAATCGAGCGCATCCTGGCCCATGCCCCCTATACGCTGAACCCCGCGTCGTCGAACCCCCAGACGCGCGAGTTCGCGCTGGTCACTTTGGCGGAGGATCTGGCCCGTATGGAGAACACGCCCGGCCAGATGTACAACTTCCACCCCGGCGCCCATGTGGGCCAGGGATCGGAGCGCGGGATCGAGCTCATAGCGGAGGCTTTGAACCAGGTGCTTCGTCCCGGCCAGACCACGACGGTGCTTTTGGAGACCATGGCCGGCAAGGGGACCGAGGTCGGCTGCACGTTCGAGGAGCTGGCGGCCATTATCGACCGCGTCGACCTGGGCGATCGCATGGGCGTGTGCCTGGACACGTGCCACGTGTGGGACGGAGGCTACGATATTGCGGGCGATCTGGAGAGGGTTCTGGATCGCTTCGACCAGGTGCTGGGGATCGACCGGTTGAGGGCGCTGCATCTGAACGACAGCAAGAACCCGCTTGGGGCCCATAAGGATCGCCACGAGCGGCTGGGCGAGGGCTTCATCGGCATCGGTGCATTCGAGGCCGTCGTGACTCACCCGGTTTTGCGGAAGCTGCCCCTGTATCTGGAGACGCCCCAGGACAGCCTGGACGGGTACGCCGCAGAGATCGCGCTGCTGCGTTCTTTTTCGCAGTGACGGTCATTTATCAGAGTCCCCTTTTTCGACCAAATGGCCTGTATCTCCCATAGAACCGATCCCTTTTCCGGATAGTTCAGCGCGGGACGCACTCGGCGAAAAACCGCTGATGGTTCTGCTTGGGCATATGTTTTATACGGAACAGTCGGATATAGGTTAAAATAATCTACTGCAAGGGATGTTTAGTACATAGGTCTGAGAGAGACGGCCGCATGGCGCGCGGTTTGCGTTCGCGTGCGGATGAGAAATGGGGTTTGAAGTGGCGCAGGATGATTATTCTCGCCCTCGAGGGAAACATGCGAAGAGGCCTCAAGCTCAGGCGCAACCTTCGGGTGTTGGGGGCGTTTTTGCCGATCAGCCCATGGGATCCGAAAAAAGCCGAGTCGTCGACCATGTTCGGGACGGTTACCATCCGACGTACCCGTTGATGCCACCCAAAAAGAAGAGGTCGAAAGCGAAGGTCGCTCTGCTGATCGTCCTCGTGGCGATCCTAGTGATGCTCATCGGGTTGGGTATCGCCGTCGCCTTGTATCTGAACAGTATCAACGGAGCTATATCTAACAAGGATGCGGTCGAAGCTCAGGAAGTGAGAGAGGCGCTTCAAGCGCCTAAGGAATCTCCGAACGCAAACGAAAAGGATGCGTTTTATACGTTGATCCTCGGTTCTGACGCGCGCGATATGACCGAGGCCTCTCGTTCGGATGTGATCATCCTCGCCCGCATCGTCCCGGGCGAGAAGAAGGTGACTATGGTATCCATCCCTCGTGATACCAAAGTCGAGATCCCCGGCCATGGAACCCAGAAAATCAATGCTGCGTACGCTTTCGGAGGGGCGTCCGGCGCAATCGAAGCCGTATCGAGCTTTGCCGGTGTACCTATCACCCATTATGCGGAGATTCACTTCAAAGAGCTCGAAGACCTGGTTGATAAGCTTGGAGGCGTATGGGTCGACGTACCCGTTTCAAATGACGAAACGGGAGCCAGCAACACCGGAACCCGGCTGAGCTCCGGATACCAGCTGCTTAACGGCTCTCAGGCTTTGGCTCTCTCCCGAGAGCGTTACGGTTACGTCCGGGGCGATTTCCAACGCTCCGACAATCAACGCTTGGTGGCTGCGGCCATTATGAAGCAGGTGCTTTCAAAGCCTGCCGCCGAGCTGCCCGGTGCAGTTCAGGATCTTGCCAGCACAGTGACCACCGATATGTCTGCCACCGATATCATCTCGCTTGCTTCGAAGTTCCAAGGCGGCGATATGACGATCTATTCGGCCATGGCGCCTTCGTCGACGGCAACTATCGACGGTGTGAGCTATGTGATCTCCGACCAGGCTGAATGGAATGCCATGATGAGTAGGGTGGACAATGGGGATAACCCTCAGGTGAACTAGTTTTTGTCGAGATACTCTGCGTTCGATAGGGAAAGGAGTAGTTGGTGGATAGTGCTAGACGGCATGCTTTGTATTGCGTTCTTGCCCTGTTTGACGCTTTGATTATCGTTTTAAGCTACCTGGCTGCTTCCTGGCTCTATATTGGGACAATGAAAACGCTCGGGGGCTTATCTCAATTGCGAGCGCCCTTTTATCCTGATCTGGGTTTTGGGATCTTGGTTCTATATTCCTTAATTCTGGTTGCTGCTTATGGTTTCTTTCGCGTGTATGGCTGCATCTATCTTGGCAAGATTAGAGGCATGGCGAGGCGAATAGCTCAAGTGAACACAGTAGGGCTGGTTTTGTTTTCGGCGCTACTCTATGTTACGCATCTTGAAAATGTGAGTAGGATGACCCTGCTCCTGTTTTATTTGATATCGACTTTTTTAGTTATATTAAAAGGATGGCTGACAGTCCGTTATTTCTATCGTTTGCGGAAAAATAAAAAAGCTCTTAGGTTCGTTTTAGTCGCAGGGTGTGGAGAGATAGCAAAGCACTATGCAAATGTCATTGGCGTTGATTCTTCTCGTTTCGAATCCGTCGTAGGTTACGTAGCCTCCTCTTCGTGCTCTGAGGATGAAGAGGAGGTTTTGAGTAAGTGCCCTCTTTTGAAACGTCGTCTCGGTACTGTTGACGATTTGGACGAACTTCTCTCGTCGACCAAAATCGATGAGATAGTTATCGCTCTTGAAGTTAATGAATACGACGATATAAGAAAAATAAGCAGTTTTGCGGATAAGTATGGTGCTGCGCTCACGTTGGTTCCATTCTACAACGAGATTGTTCCACAAAGTCCTAAGATAGACTGCGTAGATGACGTCAAATTAGTCAATCTGCGCAGCATGCCGCTCTCTAGTATTTTTAATTCAACGATGAAGAGGGCTGCCGACATTGTGGTGAGCGTATTCGTGCTCATCTTAGTCTCTTGGCTTATGGTGATTACAGCGATTGGAGTCAGATTAAGCAGCCCGGGCCCTATTCTGTTCAAACAAGAGCGGATTGGCCTTAATAATCGTCCATTCAACATGCTCAAGTTTCGAAGTATGCGCGTGAATATCGAGTCGAATAGTGCTTGGAGCACGGATGAAGATCCGCGGAAAACTAGGTTTGGTAGTTTCATTCGCAAATGCAGCATTGATGAACTCCCTCAGTTTCTTTCGGTGCTCAAAGGAGATATGAGCATCGTCGGACCTCGTCCTGAAATTCCTCACTACGTTGAGAAGTTCAGAGAGACTATTCCTCGTTACATGTTAAGGCACCAGGTCCGTCCGGGAATTACTGGCTGGGCTCAGGTCAACGGTTTTCGGGGAGACACCTCCATCGAAGGCAGAATCGAACATGATCTTTGGTATATCGAAAACTGGAGCTTTTGGTTGGATGTGAAGATTTTCTTCAAGACACTCTTTGGCGGTTTTTTGAATTCAGAGAAGATTAGCTAGAAAAACTATGGGATATAAAACTGAATTTCATCTGCATACGAAATACTCAAAAGACTCCTGTATGGGGAAGTTTGCCCTGTTGATGATGTGCAAGCTGAAGGGGCTTAATTGTATAGCCATTACCGATCATAACGAGGTTCAAGCTGCACTGAATTGGTTTTCATTTTTTAGACAACGAGGAATCAAGGTTATCGTGGGAGAAGAGGTGTTTACAAAAGAGGGCGAGGTCATCGGTCTCTTTTTGTATAAACGCATCGCTGCCGGTCTGTCGATTGAGCAAACTGTTGCCGAAATCCGTAGACAGGGAGGCGTGGTTTATGTTCCGCACCCCTACGACGAAAAGCGATATAAGACGATTTTGAAGTCGGAAGCTCTTTCTCGTGTATCGTCGCAGGTAGACTGCATTGAAATTCATAACGGGCGTAACATTAGTCTTGATTTTGATAAAAAGCAGAAAGAGATTTCGGAGCGGTACTGTTTGCCTGCTATCGTTGGAGGGGACTCGCATGTGTTTTTTGAAGTTGGAAGGAACGCTTGCGAGACCGATGAATGCTTTGAGGCGGAGAACTTCGGCGACGTGCTTGCTTCGGCAAAACTGAACTCTAGCCCTTGCATCAAGTTTTCTCATACAGTAACGAAATTTGTTCGTGTTGGGAAAAAGCTCTGGCATCCGCAGCCAAAAGAGTTTATCGAGATGCGGTTCGAGGATGTGAAAATAGCTTCCGAAATGCTGCAAAAACTTGTAAGTGACGAGTATGAGCCTGATTGCATTGTCTACCTTGCAAAAGGGGGGTTCCTGATTGGCGAGGAAATCGGGAGGCTTTTTGACGTACCTGTTTTTGCGTTGAGCTCTCACCGGAGTGGAGAGGGGCTGAAGAAGAGCGCATCGAGCGTCCTTTCCCGCTTACCACGATTCATTAAGAGCGGGTTGCGCAGAACCGAACTGCTGCTGAGAACTTCCAGAGGGTCTAAGAATGATTCTCAGGAAGCCAGTCTATGTTTTCTAAGCGAGCCAAAGGGTGACTATCGAAGTATTCTGATAGTTGACGATTCGGTTGATAGCGGTGCTTCGATGGCCGCTGCTGTATCTTTGATTCGGTCGAAGTTTCCTTCAAGTGAGGTTAAAACTGCGGCTCTGAATGTATTCCCTCCATCTGAAAAGACCATGAGTGTCGACTTTTGGCTTTATAGGAACTGCTTGCTTAGCTTGCCCTCATCGAAAGACAACCCTGACTTTGAGGCATTCAAGGAAGAGTGGGGTCGAGAGATAGAAAAACTCAAAGAGGCAAGGGGTTAATTTGAATCTTTCAACGGCGTCTCAGCTCAAGCAGATGAGAGGAAAAAGCAATTTAATTCAGTTCTCGGACCTCGATCTGCAGCTGCTTCAGCAAAAGCTGCTGGGTATTTTGTGGGATATCATCGATTATTGCGAAGCAAATGGTATCTCGTATTCTCTTGGCGGTGGATCGTGCCTTGGGGCGATTCGTCACAAGGGCTTTATTCCTTGGGATGATGATATTGATTTAGACATGCCTCGCGCTGATTACGAGCGGTTCGTTGTGGGGTTTGCCGCCCAACATCCAGGGAAGTATACGGTTCAATCGCCCAAGACCACTCCAGAGGTTGGCCTTCCCATTTGCCGCGTAAGGCTGAATGGGACGAAGATCAAGACCGTCGAGTCTGCTTCGCTTCCTGAAAGTGAACTTGGCATTTGCGTTGATATTTTCCCGATTGAGAATGTTTACGATCATCCGGTCCTAAAGATGTTCCAGGGTGTGCGCAGCCTAGCAGGAGGGCTTTTTCTTTCAAGTAGAAGAATCTATAGGGATAGGGATCATTACCTTTCCTATGTGGAGGGTGATAGGGAAGCCGTTCGGAGTATCAGGCTTAAATGTCTCATCGGAAAGTTGCTGAGTTTCAACTCGGTTGCACAGTGGGCGCTTAGGGTGGATCGTTGGTATTCGTGCTGCAAAAATCCAGATACAAAATTTGTCTCGGCTCCCTCCGGACAGTACCATTTCTTTGGCGAGATGTACGAGAGACAGATGTATATTCCAACGCGAAAGGAAGAATTTGCTGGTAGATTGGTCAATGTTCATATTGATGCCGAAGGTTATCTTATGAAGCATTACGGTCCTAACTACATGGAACTTCCCCCTGAAGAAAAAAGGGAACATCATGCATGTCTTGAATTCGATTTAGGTGAGGCTGGCTCGACTTTGCTGTCGGGATCGAACGGGCGGTAAGGAGCGGCCGATGAATTATTCGATTATACTTGCTGGTGGCGTAGGACAAAGGATGAGGACGTCGGGAACGCCGAAGCAGTTTTTAGAGGTGTTCGGTAAGCCCATCGTTATATATACCCTCGAGAAGTTCGAGGCCTGTCCCGATGTTGATAAAGTGATTGTTGCCTGCAATGCGGCATGGATAGACCATATGAGCAACTTGCTTTTTAAGTTTTCTCTTGAGAAGAATGTGACCGTGGTTCCGGGAGGGAAAAACAGGCAGGCGAGTATTGCTAATGGAATCAGGCAAATCAGGCAATTGGGCGGGACGGATGATGACATCGTTCTTGTACACGATAGTGTGAGGCCGCTGGTCGAGACAGCGGTTATTTCCGAGAATATCCGAGTTGCTCATAGATTTGGCGGAGCTATGACGGTGCGTCCGGCTATTGAGTCGGCATGCATTACGGAGGGCGATGTCGTCAGCTTCGCGGATTTCAAGGTGCGAGACAATACGTACACATTGACATCCCCACAGACATTTAGGCTGGGAGTACTCACCGACATTTATTCGAAATATGCGGATGGAGTTTTACCAGAAACGGTTCTGGATGCTGCAATGGGCTGCTCATATTTGGGTTCGGAGGTGCATATGGTCAAGGATGCGAGCCCGAACCTGAAGATCACGACCCCTGAGGATTTCTATATTTTCAAAGCGATGGTCGAGTACGAAGAGACCAAGTCCGCATTTGGACTCTAGCGAACGGGGGAGCGACGTGGAAAAACGTGATTTGGATATCATTAATAACGGATCAATCGACTGGATGATGTATCGAGATAAATCCGTGCTCGTTACTGGGGCGACGGGGCGATTAGGTCGATATATCTTCGATGCGCTCGTATATGCTGATGTCACCTATAATTTGAATATGAGGCTATTCGGTCAAGTGAGATCGCTTGCAAAGGCCAGAGAAGTTTTCGGGGATGAACTCCATTTTCCTAATGTGGGTTTTATCGAACAGGACATCGTCCATCCTCTTGATTTGGATGAACGTGTAGATTACGTCTTTCATACAGCAGGACCGGCCGCGCCCGCCGACTATAAAGCAAGCGCGGCAGGAACTCTTTGGGCGCATGTTGCTGGAACGCGCAATGTTCTCGAGTTTTGTCGCTCTCATCATGTTCAGCGGGTTTTTTATGTTTCAACTGTTGAGGTTTATGGGGAGTGGACCGATGATCGTCCTGTGACCGAAGAGGATATGGGGCCGCTTCAGCACCTAAACGTTCGGTCTTGTTACCCTGAAGCTAAGCGGTTGTGCGAGACTATGCTCGAAGTCTACCGAACTCAGTATGGGCTGAGCTACTGTGGAGTGAGGATGAGTCATACGCTCGGCCCGGGTATCGATCTCGAAGACGGTAGGGCGTTTGCCGAATTCCTTAAATGCACGCTGGAGGGGAAAGATATCGTCCTTTTATCTGAGGGGCGCGCGCTTAGGACGTACACTTATATTCCCGATGCGGTGAATGCTATGTTCTTGGTTATGCAGAAGGGCCAGGACGGTTTTTATAACGTAGTAAACGAATCTAACGTCATCAGCATACGAGAGCTTGCTGAGCTTATCGCTGGCTTGGATCTCGAGGGGAGGACAGAGGTTCGATTCGGTGGCGTGCCTAGCTCACTGCCATACCTCCAGTTTGAGCTTGCAATCGAAGATTCGAGTAAGATTAGGACTTTGGGATGGGAGCCGAAGGTCGGTTTGGATCAGATGTTTAAATGGACGTACGAGTCGTTCATTTAAATGATTTTGGAGCTGTGAGTATATGCATGTTGTGGTAGTCCGCATAGGTCCGCTGGGTCAATTTCCTCCCGCCATTAATCTTGTTGAGTCGCTGCTTCGTTTGGGGCATCGGGTTACTTTGTTTGCGAATGATATCGACGAATGTCGGCAACTAAGCTTCAAGGATGATTCTCGTGTTGAGATGATAGACCTCGGAAGTCGGCAGGGCGGTTTGTGTTCTAGAGGTTTGAATAATTACAGTATTCGGAAAACGATAGGGGGTTTTCTGAAGGCAAATAGGGGATCTATCGATTTTGTCTGGACTACAACCGATATTTCTGCTCGTGATATTGCGGATGAACTAGCTGAGTTCAAGCATGTAATGCAACTTCCCGAGCTAGTAGAATACGTTCCACGCATCGGCGCTCGATCGATGCCCTTCAAAAGTGGTAAAGCAATCGACCTTGCTCGCAAGGCGCATAAAGTGGTCGTACCTGAATATAATCGAGCCTGTATTCAGCAAGTTTGGTGGAATCTTCCCGTTGTGCCCACCGTGTTGCCGAATAAACCTCAGCCAGATGATTTGTCTACCCCCAAAGAGGTTGACGAGGCTCTTGCGCAGCGCTTTGAGACTCTCGGCAAAAAGATCCTGCTATATCAGGGTGTATTTGCTTCCGACCGAGATATCGTTCCTTATGCGAAAAGCTTAGAGTTGCTCGAAGGGGAATTCTGCCTTTGTTTGATGGGGAAAGGCGTTTTTTCGGCTGAAGATGAGAGAGCGTGGCGCAATAAGCTTTCGTCGATTTCAGAAGACGTATATTTTATGGGCTTTGTTCCATCGCCTGGCCATCTTGCTTTCAGCTCATATGGGTATATTGGCCTGCTTCCTTACTCGCCCAGGTCGGACAAGACGCGCTTTTCAAGTTTGAACGCCCTCTATTGTGCTCCAAACAAAGTCTGGGAGTATTCGCGTGTTGGGGTTCCTATGCTGGGCTCGGATGTCCCTGGCTTAAAGCACTTGCTGGAGGGGGCTGGTATGGGGTTGACTTCCAGCCCGGATCCGGATGAAATAGCGGAGAGAATAAGGGCTATAGACGAAAACCATCGGTCTATGTCTGCTAACGCAACGAGGTTTTATAAGGCGACCGATATCGATAGCATAGTCGAAGCCATTCTTCAGGATTAATCTTTCAGAAAACCGAAAAAAGGGAATCAGATTGGAAAACTTGATGACTGCTGGAGTTGGTAAACTGCTCACAGTGTCTGTTGCTGCATATAACGTCGAAAAGTATCTCGATGAAGCTTTGAGGTCGTGTGTTGTTGCAAACATGGATGCGCTCGAAGTTATCATTGTCGATGATGGTAGCGAGGACAAAACGAGTGAAGTTGCCCGTGAGTTTGTCAATCGCTATCCAGGCACCTTTGTTCTGATCAAAAAAGAAAACGGAGGTTACGGCTCAACGTTTAATGCGAGCCTCAAGGTCGCACGTGGCAAGTATTTCAGGTACCTTGATGGCGATGATTGGTTTGATGCGGGCGAGCTCGAAGCTTACTTAGCCATCTTGTCCCGAAATGATTCAGATGTTGTGTACAGCCCCTATGTGCGTGTATACGAATCTGACGGCAGTTCGGAGTTGATACGCGACTTGAGAGTTGATGGTGAAGGAGTTTACTATCTTTCTGATCTGAAGATACATCGCCCGTTGGCTGCGTGTTCCCTTGCGTATCGAACGCTTTATCTCAGGGAAATATCGTTCCATATGACCGAACAATGCTTCTACACCGATCTTGAATTCTGCTACATTCCGTTTGCTTTTGCGAATAGCATTTACGTTTCGGATTGTCCGCTCTATAGATATCGTATTGGGCGCAATGGTCAATCGATCAGCGTCGAAGGCATCAGATCGCATTACAAGGATATTCTGAAAGTTCGCATGAGGATGCTGAGTGAGTTTTTTCCCGATGGTGGCATTCATCCTGATATTGTGCCCGTTTCCTACATCCGAGATTCCATGGTGAAAGAGATTATCGCAACGTATTCGTATCTGCTTTTGGTGGGGTCTGATGCTTCTAAGCAGGATGCGTTGAAATTCAATCGTCAGCTGAAAGGCTTTTCTGGCCTCTATCGCGAATCGTCGATTGCAAGCAAAAAGGTGCGCTTATTAAGGTTAAGCCGATTTAGTTTATTTGGCTGGCTTTCGTCCCGGGAGCTCAGGAAAAAATAATGGCATCTGTTCGGGCGAACTTTCTTTGGAATGCCGCTTATCAGGTGGTTCGAATCATCGTGCCTCTTGTCACGCTTCCGTATCTTTCGAGAGTGCTTGGAAGTTCTCAACTGGGAGTGTATGCCTTCACGTATACGATTGCGAATTACTTCATTTTCTTCATCCTGCTGGGACTTAACCAGTACGGCGTTCGTGCAATAGCGAAAGTTCGCGAAGATAGGCAGATTCTGTCGAAGACATTCTGCTCCATCTTTGCAATGCAGTTTTTAGCGGGAGCCGCTGTAACGACCGTTTATCTGGGGTATGTAGCCCTGTCGTCGCCCGATATTATTCGGTTTTCCCTCATATGGTGCATATGGGTTGGGGCCGAGATATTCGATGTGGGTTGGCTTTTCTTTGGTCTCGAAGAGTTCAAGGCTATAACCATTCGAAACGTGATTATCAGGTTTTTGGTCGTTGCTGGCATCTTCCTGTTCGTTCATGATCAAGAAGATCTTTGGGTGTACTGCTTGATACAGGCGATGGGGAACTTTGTTTCGGCGTTGGTATTGTGGCCGATGTTGGCTGGTAAGGTTCGGTTTGCCTTACCGAAATTGAAAGAAATTATCCCTCATATCAAACCCAACCTGGTTCTTTTTGCCCCTGTCATTGCGATATCGTTTTACACGCAGATCGATAAAGTATTACTTGGGGTGCTTGCATCCATGTCGCAGCTGGGGTTCTACGACAATGCTGAAAAAATAACATTAATTCCGCTGGCGATAATACAATCGCTCGGCACCGCTATGCTTCCACGGATGAGTAAGCTCGTATCATCGGGAGAAGGCGAATCGGTTCGAGGTCATATCGGAATATCTATATGGTTTTCGACAGCTTTGGCTTTGGGGCTATCTTTTGGAATTGCCGCTATATCGCCGGAATTCGTCCCGATTTTTTTCGGAGAAGGGTTCGAGCCCGTTGCAACTATGATGCCAATTATCGGAATGATAATTCCGATAGTGGCATGGAGTAATGTTTTGGGTGTTCAGTATCTTATCCCCCATGGAAAAGATGTGATGTTTCTCGCTTCCGTCAGTGTAGGGGCTGCGGTGAACGTGGCGCTGAACCTTGTTATGATTCCGTTGTGGCAGGGAGTCGGCTCTTCGGTTGCGACAGTGATTGCGGAGTTCGCGGTAATGCTTGTTCAGGTTTATTACCTGAGGAGCGAACTTCCTTTCAGGCGCTACTTAAAAGATGTGTTGCCGTACTTGTTTATCGGAGCGGCAATGTATGGTGTAATCCGGATGGGCGTTTTTTTACCTGTTGATGGGGTGGCTCGCCTGGTGTTGGAGATCGTGGTAGGCGGATCTTTCTTTCTGTTGGCCTCGATTGTGTGGATGAAAAAAACGCATGACGGAAGGATAAAGCATCTTCTGCCCTCGCGCTTTCGATGAGTCGTCGTCCACTGGTTGTTGGTTCTATGCGGTTGTTAAATTAAGGGTGCATGAATGAATGTTCTGTCGCAGAAGGTCACGTGGGCGCTTCGCTGGCGAACTGAGATTGCGGATCGGTATTTTAGTCTGCATCAAGGCCTATTCATAATCTTTATCTGTATTTGGATTGCATCTATTATGGTCGATGCAACTTATCTGGAAGTCGATGGCCTAACCCGCATCGTCAGACGCTTATGTCAGGCTGGCCTCTTTGTTAACGAACTCGTGTACGGAAGAGTAACGAAGCGCGACCTTGTTTTTTTATCAGGGGTCTCATTGGTAGTTGTGGCGTGTGTCTTCGCAGGTGAAAACTATCTCTGGACTGTATTGCTCGCAGCATTTTTCATGAGGAACCTGAATGCTAAAGAAGTGTTGACATGGATCTTTATCGTGCAGTTGATTGTTTTACTTACCATAGTGCTTCTTGGCGTGGTGGGCGTGATGCCTACCCCGCCATGGGTTAGTGAAAACCCGGATAGGATACGGCACGCACTTGGATTCGAGTGGTATACCTACGCGAGCCATTTTTTGCTTAGCCTTATCCTTGTCTATTTCTATTTAAAGAGGGAAAAGGCTAGCTGGTTCGTCATTGTGGTCCTGCTTGCGTTCAATGTTGTTGTGTTCCTGCTTTCCGATTCGAGAAACTCGTTTGCTTTGTCGCTTCTTGTTCTGGGGGCGATGGCGGCGTACAAACGATGGGGAAGCAAGCTTCGCAGGAACAAGGTATTCGAGCTGGCGTTTATTGCGTCGGTTCCCATTTGCGCCGTCCTTTCTGCGATTGTGTTCCTCGGCGTACCGGTGGATAGCGATTTGGGTCATCAATTGAACAGGGTGTTTTCGAACAGGTTGGCGCAAACCCAACTCGCATTTTCCCAATATGATGTTTCTATTTTTGGGAACAGGATAGAGTGGGTTACCCCCATTGCGGTGATGTCGGGTAAGGTTGCATCTGGAGCCAATAATTACGTCGATTGCTCTTATTTGAATATCCTTATCAGAAACGGGGTGTTGGTCTCGGCTGTTTTTCTGGTGCTGTTCGTTGCGCTTGTGAGAAAAGCGGTAACGGGTGGAGATTACGTCTTCGGTTTCATCTTTTTGGTTTTCGCAATTCATAGCATCGTTGATCCTCAGCTTTGCATGATTGCGTACTGCAGTTTTTTGTTGCTGTTCGGAAAGGTTCTTTCGTCCGACGACTCCTGGTTCGTTTCGTCGCTGACTGATGCTGGATTGGCAGGAAGAAAAGTCACCATCACAGAAAGGAACGCATCAGTTCGTCAAATAAAGCCTAGCAAGAGAAGTGTGTAGCTGATGGTGGCTCGTGCCAAACCCTCCGCATCCATGCGCTATACTGACGTGCACATGCGACGACGAAGATAAGCTTCGGCGCTGCCCGTTCTCAGAGAGGCGCTTCTTTGGCTGGAAAAGCGTCAACGGGTGCCGGGGCCGTTCCCTTCCGAGCATCTTCCCCGAAAGCGAAGGCTTGCCAGGCGTTCATAGGGGAAGGCGGTGGCCCTCCGTCATCGGGGAAACGAAGCGGGTCGCGGCGTTCGAGCCGACGGCCAATCAAGGTGGTACCGCGAGAGCCCTCTCTCGTCCTTGAACCAGACGCCCCGAGCGCGAACCCGGGCGTCGCCAAGGACGAAAGAGGGCTCTTTTTTCGAGAGCGAGAGAAAGGCGAAGCAAGATGTCGGTGATCGACGAGCTGGCGGAACTGAGGTCGAGGACCCTATCCGCCATCGAAGCCGCGCAGGGAACGTCCGCGCTTGACGAGGTGCGCGTCCAGGTTATGGGGAAGTCGGGCGAGCTTACCAAGTACCTGCGCCAGATGGGGCAGATCGCCAAAGAGGAGCGCGCAGAGGTGGGCAAGGCGGTGAACGCCGTCCGGGCCGTGGTCGAGGAAGCGCTCGACGCGCGCAAGAGCGCTCTTGCGGCCGATGAGCTGGCGGCGTCCATCGAAAGCTCGGCCGTCGACGTGACGCTTCCGGGGCGCGCCCAGCAGCTGGGCTCGCGCCACCTCATCAACCGCATCTCCGACGAGATCTGCGACGTGTTCCTCGGGCTGGGTTACACGGTTGCAACCGGCCCCGAGGTGGAAACCGACTACTACAACTTCACGGCGCTGAACGCTCCGGCCGACCATCCCAGCCGCAGCATGCAGGACACGTTCTACGTGCGGGATCGGTCGGGCGACGCCGCTGCGGTTCGCGGCGAGTCCGACGTCTTGCTGCGCACCCAGACCTCCGGCGTTCAGGTTCACGTGATGGAGACCCAAAAGCCCCCCATCTACATCGTCGCACCGGGCAAGGTGTATCGCCGCGACGTGGCCGATCCGTCGCACCTTCCCCAGTTCACCCAAATCGAGGGCCTGGTCATCGACGAGAACATCAGTTTCGGAGACCTGAAGGGCACGCTCGACTACTTCTGCAAGGCGATGTTCGGCCCGGATCGCGAGACGCGCTTCAGGGCGCATTACTTCCCGTTCACCGAGCCGTCGGCGGAGGTCGATGTGAGCTGCGGCATCTGCCACGGGGAGGGATGCCGGTTCTGCAAGGGTACCGGCTGGCTCGAGATCCTGGGCTGCGGCATGGTCGATCCGGCGGTGCTCGAGTGCTCGGGGATCGATCCCGAGCGGTACTCGGGGTTCGCGTTCGGCGTGGGCGTCGAGCGCGTTGCGGCGCTGAAGTACGACATCCCCGACCTCAGGCTGCTGCTCCAAGGCGATATGCGCTTCCTTCGTCAGTTCTAGTTCAGGAAGAAGTGGACTTATGAAAGTTTCTCTCAAATGGCTGGGCGAGTACGTCGACGTGCCCGCCGACCTCAAGGCCTTCTGCGATCGGCTCGACCTGACCGGAACCGGCGTCGAGGGCGTCGAGGTCCAGGGCCAGACCTTCGACAAAGTGGTTACCGCCCAGGTGCTCACCAAGGTCGAGCATCCCGACTCCGACCACATGTTCGTTACGACGGTGGACGTCGGTCCGTGGAACCTCGGGGAGGACGGGAATCCCGCGCCGCTCCAGATCGTCTGCGGCGCCCAGAATTTCAATGCGGGCGACCATATCGTTACCGCCCTCGAGGGCGCGGTGCTTCCCGGCGACTTCAAGATCAAGAAGTCGAAGAAGCGCGGCGTGGTGAGCTATGGCATGAACTGCTCGTCTGCCGAGCTGGGGCTTGGCAGCGACGCCGACGGCATCATCATCCTTCCCGAGGATGCTCCCATCGGGGTTCCCTATGCGGATTACCTGGGGCTTTCCGATACGGTGCTGGACCTCGAGATCACGCCGAACCGCCCCGACTGCCTGTCCGTGGCGGGGATGGCGCGCGAAGTGGGGGCCATGTACCGCGTCCCGGTGACCTACCCCCTCTACGAGCTGGAGGAGGACGGGTCGCTCGTTTCTGCCTCCGAACAGGTCGAGGTGGCGATCGCCGACCCTGCCCGCAGCAAGCGCTACACGGCGCGCGTGATCGAGGGCGTCAAGATAGGCCCCAGCCCCGATTGGCTGGTCGAGCGCATCGCTGCAGCGGGCGCCCGTCCCGTGAACAACGTGGTGGACGTCACGAACTACATCCTGTTCCTGTTCGGACAGCCCCTTCACGCCTTCGATTTCGACAAGGTGGTGTCGAAGGACGGCAAGGCGCGCATCCAGGTGCGCCCGGCGGCCGAGGGCGAGAAGCTGACGACGCTCGACGGGGAAGAGCGCGAGTTGTCTGCGGATATGACCGTCATCGCCAACGAGTTCGGCCCGGTCGCCCTGGCGGGCGTCATGGGAGGGCTCGATACCGAGATCTCGGAGTCGACCACCAAGGTTCTGCTCGAGGCCGCGACGTTCGACCGTTCGCACACCAGCCGCACCAGCCGCAGCCTCGGCCTGATCAGCGAGTCGTCTTTGCGCTACGAGCGCACGGTGGACGACAACCCCGTAGCCGACTACGCGGCGATGGCTGCGGCGCTCATCGCCGAGGTGACGGGCGGTTCCGTGGCTCCCGGCCTGGTTGATGTGTGGGAGGAGCGCACGCAGCCGTGCAGCCTGACTTTGCGCGTCCCCCGCTTCACGCAGATGATGGGGATCGAGGTTCCCGTCGAAGACATCGCGGATATTCTCGAGCGCCTGGGCTGCGAGGTCGATCAGTCGTCGGATCCCGATGCGCTGTCCGTGGTCGCGCCTACGTTCCGTCCCGACCTCGCACGCGAGATCGATCTGTACGAAGAGGTGCTGCGTCTGTGGGGGATGGATCGGGTGAAGCCCACGCTTCCCGCGAGCCCGGGACGCGTCGGGCACCGCACCGATGACCAGAAGCTTTTCGCGCTCATCGACGCAACCCTGCGCGCGAGCGGGCTGAACGAGACCATGACCTATTCGTTCGCCGATCCGACCGACATCGAGCGCTTGCGCATGGACCCTGTCAGCTTGGGGGATGCCGTCGAGCTGCTGAATCCCATGAACGCCGACCAGTCGGTGATGCGTCAGAGCATCGTTCCCGGCCTTTTGCGCAGCGTCGCCTACAACCAGAACCATGGTGTGAAGAACATCCAGCTCTACGAGCGCGGAACGGTGTTCTCTGCGCGCGAAGGGGCCAAAAAGCCCAAGGAGCGGCAGAAGGTCGCCGGCGTTCTCGCCGGTGCGATGGCCGAGGCGGCTTGGAACGCCGAGGCGCGTCCGTTCGACTTCTTCGACGGGAAGGGCGCAGTCGAGAGCCTGCTGCGCGAGCTGGCGGTTCCCAAGGTCCGTTGGCGCGCCCTGGAGGCCGACGCGGCTCCCCACCTGCAGCCCGGTCGTGCGGCCGAGGTGCTGAGCGGGGGCACCATCCTGGGCTGGGTCGGCGAGATCCACCCCCTCGCCGTCGAGGCGTTCGACGCGACTCCGGCCGTCGTCGCGTTCGAGCTGGACGTTCAGGCCCTGGGCAAATCGAGCCGTCCTGCGCGCGACTACGTGGACGTGCCGACGCTGCCCGAGGTGTCGGTCGACGTCGCCTTCGTGGTGAACGAGGACGTCACGCACGAACGGCTGATGCAGTGCATGTCGTCTGCGGGCGGCAAGCTGCTGGAAAGCGCCCGCCTGTTCGACGTGTATCGCGACGAAGACCGCCTGGGGGCGAACAAGAAGTCCATGGCTTACGCGCTTTCCTACCGCGCAGCCGACCGAACGCTTACCGGCGAAGAGGTGGAGCGCGCCCACGAGCGTCTGGTCAAGAAGGTTTGTGGAGCGACCGGGGCAGAGGTTCGCGGCTAGATGAACCGTGGTTTACTTTAACGGAACAGCCTGGATGTGCGGCAGCTCCTTTAGGGGGCTGCCGCTTGGATATGCGAGGTAGCCATGTACGATGGGATCGAAAGCCCCGGTCGCAACGACGAGTGCTGGTGCGGGTCGGGGAAGAAGTACAAGAAATGCCACCGCGACTTCGACGAGAAGCTTCAGCGGCTATGGGACGAAGGGGAAGAGGTTCTTCCGCGCAGCCTGCTGAAGACCCCCGCCGATATCGAGGGGATCAAGCGCAGCGCCGAGGTGAACGTGGGCGCCCTCGACTACGTCGAGGCGCATATCGAAGCGGGCGTCACCACGGCCGATATCGACCGATGGGTCCACGACTACTGCATCGAGCGGGGGGCGGTTCCCGCCGACCTGAACTACGAGGGCTTCCCGAAAAGCGTCTGCACCTCGATCAACGAGGTGGTGTGCCACGGGATCCCGTCCGAGGACGAGGTGCTGCGCGACGGCGATATCGTCAACGTCGACATGTCCACGATCCTGGGAGGCTACTTCTCCGACTCCTCGCGCATGTTCTGCATCGGGCAGGTCGATCCGGAGTGGAGGCGCCTGGTGGAGGTGACGAAACGCTCGGTCGAGGCGGGTATGGAGGCGGTGCGGCCTTGGGCTCACCTGGGAGATGTCAGCGCGGCGGTGAACAAAGTGGCGACCGACGCCGGTTTCAGCGTCGTGCGCGAGTTCGGCGGTCACGGCTGCGGGATCGAATTCCACGAGGATCCGTTCGTCAGTTTCGTTGAAATGGCCGGAACCGGGCCGATTCTGGTTCCGGGTATGTGCTTTACTATCGAGCCAATGGTGAACATGGGCAAGGCGGACATCGACATGACCGACCCGAACGGGTGGACGGTCCGCACTGCCGACGGTTTGCCGAGCGCCCAGTGGGAGGTGCAGGTGGTAGTGACGGAATCAGGGTTCGAACTGATTTCCTGGTAATCGCGAGGGGCCGGCTGAAGCGCCGGCCCTTGTTGCAAAGGGAGGGCAACATGGAGGATCGCGTCACGTATCGCGATAAGCTGAAGCAGGCCGACCGGGAGGCGCGTGCCACCGTCGTCGCCTTGGCTGTGACCATCGTCGTGTGGGCGGTGGGCGGCTTCGGTCTGGCCGGACTCGACATCAAGGTGGCCCATACGCCGCTGTGGGTGATATGCGGAACGGTCGGGGCGTGGATATGCGCAATCGCATGCGCAGTCTACCTGGACAAGCGGGTGTTCGTCGATTTCAGCCTGGATGACGAGGACGGTTGCCGCGCATCCGGGCCCGACGGCGGCATCGAGGTTTCCGACGAGGAGGGGAAGAACCGTGGGTAACATCGCCGGGCTTGTCCCCGTCATCCTGTTTCTGCTGGTTGCCCTGGCGCTCAGCATCTTCGCCCGACGTCGGTCGCGCTCGGGCGCGGGTTTCGTGAACGACTACTTCATCGGCAACCGCAGCCTCGGAGCGTTCGTTTTGGCTATGACGACCATCGCCACCTACGGGTCGGTGAGCTCGTTTGTGGGAGGGCCGGGTCAGGCCTGGACCATCGGCTGGGGATGGGTGTATATGGCCGCCGTCCAGGTGACGGCCCTGTTCTTGCTGTACGGCATCATGGGCAAGAAGATGGCGCTGGTCTCGCGCAAGCTGAACGCGGTGACGGTGATCGACGTGCTGCGCGCCCGGTATCGCTCCGACGCGCTGGCGATCATCGCGGCGCTGGTGATCGTAGTGTTTTTCGGAACGACCATGATCGCTCAGTTCGTCGGCGGAGCCAAGCTGTTCGCGGCGGTTACCGGGTATTCCTACCTCACCGGCTTGGTACTGTTCGGCCTGGCGGTGATCATCTTCACGACCATCGGCGGCTTCAGGGGCGTCGCCGTGACCGACGCGCTGTGCGGCATCGCGATGCTGGTGGGGATCTTCGTGCTGGCCGGGGGCATCCTGCACGCGGGCGGCGGCTGGGACAACCTCATGGCCACCATCGAGCGGAACCATCCCGAGATGATGGAGCCCCTGTCGGGAGGGCACATGCCCTACGGCCTCTACTTCACCCAGTGGCTTATCGTCGGCATCTTTACGTTCTGCCTTCCCCAGTCCGCCGTGCGCACCATGGGCTTCAAGGATGCGAAGTCGCTTCGCCATGCCATGGTGCTCGGAACCGTCATAATCGGGGCGATGCTCATCGGCTGCACGGCGCTTGGGACCATGTCGGCCGGTGTGCTCACCGACGACATCGCGGCGTACGGGGGCAGCATCGACAACATCATCCCCACGGCGATCGTCTCGACGCTGCCTCCCTGGCTTGCCGGCATCGCCATCATCGGCCCCATCGCCGCATCCATCTCCACGGTGTCTTCCCTCCTGATCGCGGCGTCCTCCGCGATCATCAAAGACATCTGGATCCACTACGGGCAGCGCGCGGGGAAAACCGCTTCCGACCGCGCCATCGAGGTGTCGAGCCAAGGCGTTACCCTGGGGATCGGCCTTATCGTGTTCGTGCTCGCCGTCACTCCGCCCGCGGTTATCTGGCAGATCAACATGTTCGCGTTCGGAGGGCTGGAAACCGCGTTTTGCTGGGTGTTCCTGGGGGCGCTGTTCTGGCGGCGGGCCAATAGGTACGGCGCCCTGCTGTCGATGGTCGGGGGAACGGCGGCGTATTGCGTGTGCATGGCCTTGGGAATCAAGTTCATGGGCCTGCATCAGATCACCATCGGGCTGGCGGTTTCCCTGCTGCTGATGGTGGTCGGATCCCTGGCGTTCAGGGATCGCGAGTCCGGTCATCTCCCCGTTTTCTTCGGAGATTCCCCGCGCAGCGAACCTTAAAACACAAACAAACGTTCGTTTTTATGCTATACTCAAGCGAACAGGAACCGGGCCGCTTCTCCGATGCGTTCGGCGAGGCGGCCCCTTTTTTGAGCCGT
Organism: Berryella intestinalis; assembly: GCF_000814825.1. Lineage (NCBI taxonomy): Bacteria > Bacillati > Actinomycetota > Coriobacteriia > Eggerthellales > Eggerthellaceae > Berryella > Berryella intestinalis. Next base: position 1,820,341 of record NZ_CP009302.1, on the reverse strand, counting down.
TTCGACGCCCTCCTTCGTCGTTCGCTCGCATCGCGAAAGGGGATAGCCTTATGAACACGCTTGATCTCGAACGACTGGATGGTGTGGAAAGCCTGGTCCAAGCCGTCGGATCCTCGTCCGAACCGTTCGTGGTGATCGACGCTCGGGGCCGAGAGGCTCTGGTCGCCATGTCGCCATCCGTGCTGGAGCGTCTGCTGTTCGACACCAGCATCCTCAATTGCGACCAGGGAGGGTGGAGCCGTTCCTGAAGGGCTTCCGGGCGATCTGTTGTTTCGATCCCGAAACGACGGGCCGCTTGCGCGATTTAGGGGTATGCTGGTGGATGCTGGCGGCGCGTGCCGCCGCCTTTGCGGGTAACGGTTTCTTGGATCGAGGAACCCTGCGGGGTTCGCGGGTTTGGAGGAGCGTCATGTCTGTCAAGGTTGGCGTTGTCGGGGCGTCGGGCTTTGCCGGGATCGAGATCGTTCGCCTGGTGTTGCGCCATCCCCGATTCGAACTTGTCGCAGCTACGTCGTCAGAGCTGTCCGGTCGGTCGCTTTCTTCGGCTTACCCGGCGCTCGACGGCTGGACCGATCTGGCGTTCGTCCCCCATGATGACGAGTCGATCGACGAATGCGACGTGGTGTTTCTGGCGGTTCCGCACACGGCGGCGCTTGCCAGCGCGCCGTCTTTGGTGGAAAGGGGATGCGCCGTCATCGACCTTTCGGCCGACTTCCGCTTGAACGATCCGCAGGTGTACGAGGCGTGGTACAAAGTTCCCCACACCCGGCCTGATCTGCTCGAAAAGCGCGCATTCGGCCTACCCGAGCTGTTCAGGGCCGACCTCGAGGCGCTGGCCGGCGTTCGGGCGACGGGCGCGGGCGTGCTGGTGGGCTGCGCGGGATGCTATCCGACGGCAACGTCGCTCGCCGCCGCCCCGGCCCTGCGCGCCGGTCTGGGCGCGGGCGGAATCGTGGTGGTGGATGCCATCTCGGGAGTGAGCGGCGCGGGGCGCAAGGCAACCGACAAAACGCACTTCTGCTTCGCGCACGAGGGGGCGTCGGCGTACGGGGTGGGAAACCACCGGCACATTCCCGAGATCGAGCAGATACTGGGGATAGAAGGACGCCTTGTGTTCACGCCCCACCTTGCGCCGTACAGCAGGGGCCTTCTTTCCACGGTGACGTTCGAGGCGGGGCCTCGGGACGTCGATCAGGAATCCCTCGAAGCCATCTATTCCGATTTCTACGAAGGCAGCCGGTTCGTGCGCTTCTTGGGTGGGTCGGTCCAGCCGTCGACGGCGTCTGTGACGGGGACCAACGCCGCGCAGGTAAGCGCCGTGTACGACCCGAGGACGAATACGATCATCGCCACCTGCGCGATAGATAACATCGGCAAAGGCGCTGCTGGCCAGGCCGTTCAATGCGCGAACATCGTGTGCGGGCTTCCCGAGGCGGCGGGGCTCGAGCTTGTGTCCACTCCCGTGTAGTGTCCGTTCCCGTGCAGAAAGGCAGACTATGTTCGACAGCTCTTCGACAGCGGAAAGCATCGAGCCTTTAGGGCTTGACCTGGCTCGTATCGACGGAACCGATCTTTGGGCGATCGACGGGGGCGGGGTCTCGAGCGCCAAGGGCTTTCGGGCGTCCGGCGTGCATGCGGGGTTCAAGAAGGCCGCGGACAGCCTCGATCTCGCCCTGGTTATCGCCGATGAGCCCTGTGCGTGCGCCGCTACGTTCACCCAGAACGTCTTCTGTGCGGCGCCCGTTCAGGTGTCGCGCGATCATCTGGGGGGCGTCTCTTACGGCACCGCCAAGGCCGCTGTGATCAACTCCGGCATCGCAAACGCCGCGACGGGCGACCGGGGGATGCTCACTGCGCGCGAGTCGGCCGAAATAGCCGCAGGTTTTCTAGGGTGCGAGCCGTCCGAAGTGGTCCTCGCCTCGACCGGCGTGATCGGCGCCCATCTGCCGCTCGATCCGTTCAGAACCGGGATCCCTGCGGCTTTGGAGGCGGCAAGCGCCGAGGGCGGCAGCGTGGCCGCCCGGGCCATCATGACCACCGATACGCGCCCGAAGGAATGCGCCGTTTCGTTTTCGGGCGATGCCATAGGGTATCCGGGGACCGTTTTCACCGTGGGCGGCATGGCGAAGGGCGCGGGCATGATCATGCCCAATATGGCCACGATGATCTCGGTCATCACTACCGACGCCCCCGTTTTGCCGCATGATCTCAGAAGCGCTTTGGCCGATGCGGTCGAGCAGAGCTTCAACCGCGTCACCGTCGATTCGGACACGTCCACCAACGATTCGTGCTTCGCTTTCGCAAACGGCAGGGCCGTTTCGGAGGGCGGGCCGTTCGTTCCCGGCACCCCCGCCTTCGACCTGTTCGAGCGCGCGCTTGCATTCGTGTGCCGGACGAACGCGCGCGCGATGGCCGCGGACGGGGAGGGGGCTACGCGCCTTGTCACCGTCCAGGTGGTCGGAGCGGCCAGCGCCTCCGACGCCGATCGGGCGGCGCGCACGGTCGCAAACTCCCCTTTGGTGAAGACGGCCGTGTACGGCAACGACGCGAACTGGGGTCGCATCGCCGCCGCGCTCGGGCGCTCGGGCGCCCGGTTCGATCAGGGGGCGGTGGATATAGACATCATGGGCATTCCCGTCTGCCGCAAGGGGCTCACCGTGGCCTTCGACGAGGACGAGGCGCTTCGCAGGTTCGAGAGTCCCGAAATCGCCATCGACATCGATCTGGGATCCGGCTCGGACTGCGCCATGATGTGGTCGTGCGACTTTTCTCACGACTACGTGACCATCAACGGAAGCTATCGGTCGTAGCGCCGCCTTTGCGGCGCGTCGATTTCAAGGAGGTTGTTATGTCGCTATCCACCCAAGAAGGGCTCGAGCGGGAATACGTGATGGGCACGTTTGCCCGGAAGCCGGTTCAATTCGTGCGCGGGGAAGGCGTCCGGCTGTTCGACGACGAGGGCAACGAGTACCTCGACTTCGTAGCGGGCATCGGCGTCATCAGCGTGGGCCATTGCCATCCGCGTCTGACGGCCGCCCTGCAAAAGCAAGCCGAAACCCTCATGCACGTCAGCAACTACTACTACATAGAGAAGCGGGGGGAAGTCGCCCGGAAGCTGTCCCGCATGCTGAGGGCGACCTGCCCCGAAGACGAGGGCTGGAAGGTGTTCTTCTCGAATTCCGGTGCGGAATCGAACGAGTGCGCCATCAAGCTCGCACGCGTTCACGCGAAGCGTCGGGCCGAAGCCGAGGGGAAGCCGGCTCCCCGCGTCATCGTGACGCTCGAGCGCAGTTTCCACGGAAGGACGCTCGCGTCTTTGGCGGCGACCGCCCAGCCAGCCAAGCAGGAATTGTTCCAGCCGCTGCCCGACGGGTTCGTCGCGACGCCCCTCAACGACGTCGCGGCGCTCGAGGACCTGTTCGCGAAGCGGGGCGACGAGATCTGCGCCATCCTGCTCGAACCTATCCAGGGGGAAAGCGGTGTGCACCCCTGCACTGCCGAGTTCATGGCTGCCGCGCGGCGCCTTACCAGCGAGCGCGGTGCCCTGCTTATGTGCGACGAGGTCCAGTGCGGCATATTCCGTTGCGGCGAGCACCCCTTCGGTTTCCAGCATCTCGGCGTGCAGCCCGATGTCGTCAGCATGGCCAAGGGAATAGCGGGCGGTTTCCCCATGGGCGCCTGCGCGGCACGCGCATCGGTTGCCGATTCTTTCCAGCCGGGCGACCACGGCACCACCTTCGGCGGAAGCAACCTGGCTATCGTTTCGGCGTACGAGACCCTTTCGATCATCGAAGACGAGGATCTTGCTCGAAACGTCCAGGTCGTCGGGGCTTACCTAAGGTCCCGTCTCGAAGCTCTTCCGCAGGTCGTCGAGGTCCGTGGCCGGGGTCTCATGCTTGCCGCCGAGCTTGCTGAAGGAATCGACGCGCCGGGCGTGGTTCTCGACGGGCTGGGCGCGGGACTGGTCTTGAACTACACCGGCCCTTCCACGCTTCGCTTCCTTCCGCCGCTGACATGTTCCGTCTCCGACGTCGACGCGCTTATCGAGAAGCTGTCCGTCCTGTTGGCGAATCGATAGCATCGGGTGTCTTCGGAGCCGCATGAGGGGCTTCGAGGGTCCTTCGCCCAAGGGGGCGCGGTGCATAATGTGTTCGGCTCACGCGCAGGCTGTGTAATATGCCTGGTCGCCGGTTCCCGATGGTAAAATCTGAAGGCCCCGTTTCTCCATTTCGGGGCCTTCCTTTATATCGCTGGAGGTGAACGTGGGCTCTCGTTCCATTAAGAATAGGCCGGCAGTGAAGAAACGGCGCCCGTTCGTCGGGTTCCTCTACGTTTTCGGCATCTTGTTCGCACTGCTGGTCGCGGGCGCCCTGGCGGGGTTCGCCCTCATATCCACGTGGACGTCCGACTTGCCGGATTGTTCCGGTTTGGAGGATATCCAGGCATCCAAGCCCACCGTGGTCTATGCGAGCGACGGCACTACCCAGCTCGCTCGTTTCCAGCTTGAGAACCGCACGCCCGTCGATGCCGCGCGGATCAGCAAGTACGTGCTGAACGGGACGGTCGACACCGAGGACGAGCGCTTCTACCAGCACAACGGCATCGATATGGCCGGCATCGCCCGCGCCATGGTGAACAACCTTACCGGCGGCGAGCTCGAGGGTGCGTCCACCATCACCCAGCAGCTGGTGCGCAACACCGTCATCGCCGACGAGATGAACGATATCTCCATCAAGCGAAAGGTGCGCGAAGCGGCCCTGTCCCTGCAGATGGAGCGGCTCTACACCAAAGGCCAGATCCTCGTCATGTACCTGAACACCATCAACTACGGGTCGGGCGCTTACGGCATCGAGGCGGCGTCGCAGCGCTACTTCTCCAAATCGGCGAACGACCTCACGCTTGCGGAGGCGGCGTTGTTGGTGGGGGTCCCGCAGTCGCCTACCTACAACAACCCCCTTCAGTATCCCGACAACGCGGTCGCCCGGCGCAACCTCGTGCTTTCGCGCATGCTGAAGGCCGGCGACATCACTCAGGAAGAATACGACCAGGCGACTTCCGAGCCCCTCGCTTTGAACCCCAGCGAACCGGCAGACGACATCCAAGCCTATCCGTTCTTCACCACCTACGTGCGCAGCCTCATCACCAGCCAGTACGGTATTTCGGAGTCCGACATCATGGAAGGCGGGCTGACGGTCGTCACCACGCTCGATCCGAAACTGCAGGATGCTGCGGAATACGCCGCCCAGCAGAAGCGCCAGAAGGTGGGAGGCGACTTCGACGTCGCCATGACGGTGATCGATCCCGATACGGGCTACATCAAGGCCATCGTCGGCGGCGCCGATTACTACACCAGCCAGGTGAACATCGCGACCGGCCAGGGAACCTCGGGCCGTCCCTGCGGGTCGGCATTCAAGGTGTTCACGCTCGTCGCGGCCCTTGAACAGGGTATCAGCCCCCAGACGCTGGTCGATTGCACCTCTCCGGCCACCATCGACGGCTACACGCTGCAGAACTACGACAACATCAACTACGGAACGCGCTCGATCTCCCGTGCGCTGGCCGTTTCGGCGAACACGGGTTTCGTGAGGCTTGCCGCGTCGATGGGCCCGCAGGTCGTTGCCGACACGGCCACGAAGATGGGAATCGATTCCACGCTTGACGTGAAAACCACGGGCGAGACCATCACGCTGGGCGTCGAAAACGTCACGCCCCTCGAGATGACCGAGGCGTACGCCACCATCGCCGCAGGCGGCATGCATCGGGATCCCACGGCCATCATGACCATATCCGATTCCGACGGGCGCATCGTCGTCGACAACACCGATATCGCCAAACGCAGCAAGCGCGTGATATCCGAAGAGGTCGCCTATGCCGCCGAGCAGGCCATGGAGGGCGTGGTGAACTCGTACGAGGGTACGGGAACAGCAGCGCGCCTGAGCAACGGCCAAACGGTGGCAGGCAAGACGGGAACCACCGAGAACTACAAAGACGTGTCGTTCTACGGGATAACCCCCCAGTACGCAGTGGGTATCTGGTGCGGCGATCCGTCGAACAGGACCTCGCTTACCCCCGGAACGGTGGTGACCGACGTGTTCGCGTCGTTCATGAACATCGCGCTGAAGGGCCAGCCCACCGAGACGTTCAAGAAGCAGAAGGAGCCGACGTACAAGCCGTATTCCGACGAGAAGTACCACATCTACGGAGTGGGCGGCTACTCGACCTCGAGCGGTTCTGGCAGCGGATCGGAATCTGCGGGCACCTCGTCGGATTCCTCCTCCCAAAACCAGAGCGGAACCACTGCTGAGGATGCGAATCAGTCCGGATCGAGCGGGAACGGCACCGGCGGCACCACCGGCTCGGGATCTACGGGAACGGGCACGTCGGAGAGTGGATCCGGAAACGGCGGCGCCGCAACGGGCGGCCAGACGGGAACCTCGACGGGCTCAGGGACTTCCTCGGGCGGCACCTCGGGAGGATCGGGGTCGTCGGGGGGAACCGCCGCCACGCCGTGATCCTTTCTTTTAAACAGTTGAGCTGACGGCTCGCCTTTGATGGTACAGTTCGCCCAGAAAACGCTTTTCCTGCTCGCCCAAGGAGTTGACCTATGAATCTCAGCAAACGAAGCTTTTTGGCCCTCGCCTGTTCGGGGGCGCTCGCCCTGTCCCTGATCGCGGGGTGCGTTCCCGCATCTCCGGCCGCGAAGGCGCAGGACGAGGCCCAGGCGGCGAACCGCGCATACATGTCGTCGGTAAACGAGACCATGTCCGATCTTGACAAGGGGCTCGAGGAGTTCGTGACCGCCGTGTCGCGCAACGATGTCGTTACCATGCAGACGCAGGCCGAGCGGGCATACAAGGCGATAGACAAGCTCAAGGAGACCGACGCCCCCGAGGCGCTCGCCGACATCAAGAACGATTACGTGGAGGGGGCCACGAAGCTCCAAGAGGCGCTGAACGACTACATAGCCCTCTACACCGAGATGCAGGCGGCGCAAAGCACCGGTTCGTTCGATTTCTCGACGTTCGGCACGCGCGTTGCCGGTGTCCAGCAGAAATACGACGAGGGAGTGGCGGCCCTGAAGAAGGCCGACGAAGCGGCCGCTGCCCTGCAGTAGCGATCCGCCCGCGGCGCGGGTTCGCAGACGAAAAAGCCGGCCGAGGAACCGTAACGGGACCTCGGCCGGCTTTCGTTTTTCAGGGGCGGCTCGGCTGCCCATGCGGTGCTCGGCGCTACGATCCCGCCGAAACCACCAGCGACACCGCCTTCCCGTCGATCGACTGCGATATCACCTTTCCAGCCGGTTCGCTCGACTTAACCTGGGTATACACGATCCAGTAGCTGCTCAGCGACGACAGGGCGTCCGAGAGGTTCATGCCCACCACGCTGGGTGCGGTTGCGGGATCGGCTCCCTGGATGGACTCGTCGATGTCCTTGTTGTCTTCGCTTTCCTTTTCGGAATCCGTCTTCGATTCAGAGGACTTCTGGTCGGTCGGCTTGGGCGTGTTCGCGTACGGGGGATCGGCGACGGTGGGGAAGGGGACGACGGGCTGTCCTTCCAGGGCCTTCGACATGAAGTTCTTCCACAAAGGCGACGCGGTCAGCGACGGGCTGGTGGTCGAGTAATCGCGGTTGCCGATCCATACCGAGCAGGTCAGCGTGGGGCAGTACCCCACCAGCCAGTGATCTCTGAACTCGGTGCCGGTACCGGTTTTCCCGGCGACCTTCTGCCCGTTGGCGGGGGAGTAGCCGTACGCGGTTCCCTCCCGGGTCTCGAACACGCCGCGCAGCACCTTGGTGGTCGCGCCGGCGATCTCCTCGCTCAGCACGCGCTCGCCCTTGTCCTTCGCCTCGTAGATCACCTTGCCTTCGCTGTTCACGATCTTGGTGATGATCACCGGATCGCGCTTGACCCCCTGAGCGGCCAGCGTGTTGTAGGCGGTGGCCATTTCAAGCGGCGTGACGTTCTCGGTTCCCAGCGTGATGATGGGATAGGAGGGGAGGTCCTGATTGACACCCATCGAGTGCGCGATGTCTATCACTTTGTCGGTTCCCACCTTCTCGATGAGGCGGTAGTACCCCGTGTTCGACGACACCGCGGTCGCGCTGGATATCGAGCGCTTGCCGTAGTTGATGCTGTCGAAGTTGTGCAGCTTGTCCCCGTTCGGCAGGGTGTAGGGATCGGTGCAGTCGATGACGGTCGAGGGGCTGATGCCCGCTTGCAAAGCGCCTATCAGGGTGAACACCTTGAACGACGAACCCGCCGGACGACCTCCCTGCGTTGCGATGTTCCACTGGTCGGTGTAGTAGTCCTTCCCGCCCACCATAGCTAGAACGTGTCCGTTCTTCGGGTCCATCGCCACAAGCGAGGCGTCAAGATCGCTGCTCATGGAGGCGTACTGCTGGGCGCAGGCTTCATCGGCCTTGTCCTGTAAGGTGGTGTCGAGGGTGGTGTAGATGGTCAGGCCGCCTTCGAACAGGTCCGCATACGAGCAATCGTACTGGTTGCCCTCCGCCAGCAGCTGGTTGCGCACGTGGCTGGTGAAGTAGGGGTAGGCGTAGATCCCCTGGAAGGGCGCCGCGGCCTTCGGATTCAGGCCGAGGTCTTCGCTCAGGGCGCTCTTGTATTCGTCGTCGGTGATGACGCCCGCCTTCAGCATGCGCGAGAGCACGACGTTCCTGCGCGCGAGGCACTCGTCGGGATGCTCTTTGGGGTTCAGCTGGTTGGGCGACTGGGGGATGCCCACCAGCGTCGCCGCCTGGGTGATGCTCAGGTCGGCGGCAGAGGTTTGGAAGTAGTTCTGCGCGGCGGCCTCGATGCCGTAGCATCCGTCGCCGTAGTTGATGACGTTCAGGTACAGGTTGAGGATCTCGTCTTTGGAGTACTTCTTCTCCATCTCCAGGGCGAGGGCGGCTTCCCGGACCTTCCTCTCGATCGTGATGTTGTTGGCCTCTTCCGACAAGACGGTGTTGCGCACCAGCTGCTGGGTGATGGTCGAGGCGCCTTCGAGCTGCCGTCCGGCCAGGTTGGAGTACAGGGCGCGCGCGATGCCCCAGGGATCGACGCCGTTGTGCTCGTAGAAGCGCAGGTCCTCGGTGGCTACCGTGCCCTCCAGCACGTAGCGGGAAATATCCGATTTCTCAACGGGGTCGCGCTTTTCCAATTGGAATTCAGCCAACAGCGTTGTACCGTCGGCGGCGTACATATAGGATTGCTGTGCGAAATTGAACGTATCCGTGTTGTTCAGGCTGGGCAGGTTCTGGGTCCATTTGCCGATGGCGTTCCAGACTCCGATGCAGGCTCCTATTGCGAGCGTCACGGCGATTGCGGACGCAACGACGAGGGACCATCCTACGGCGTGGGTTTTCGCGTGGCGGAATTTGCGGCGAGCTTTCATAGAGGGCACCTGTACTGTGTTTGGGCTGGCTTTTCGTCTGATACGGGTACAACTATATACGAGAGGCGCGCATCGTGCGCATCGGGGCCGTTACTACCAAGGACAATTATGACTGAATTCGATCTATCAAGGACGGGGAAAAACGTCGAGCTGCTGGCGCCCGCGGGCAACGTCGAGTGCCTTCACGCCGCCGTCGCGGCGGGGGCCGATGCGGTGTATCTGGGCCTCGGCGACTTCAACGCACGGCGCGGAGCCGACAACTTCACGATGGAATCGCTGGCGGAGGCCTGCGATTACGCGCATCTGCGCGGCGTGGCCATCTACGTGGCCCTGAACATCGCCATCCTCCCCTCGGAGATCGATCGTGCGGTCGATACGGCGAGGCAGGCCGTCGAAGCGGGGGCCGACGCGGTGATCGTCGAGGATCTCGGCCTCGCCGCGCGTATCCGCCGCGAGATCCCCCAGGTCGAACTTCATATATCAACCCAGCTGAACACCCATAGCGCGGCGGGCATCGAAGCTGCGGCCCGGCTGGGTGCTTCGCGCGTCACGCTGGCGCGCGAGCTGTCGTTTGCCGAGATAGCCTCGCTCGCCGAGGTGGCGGAAGGTTTCGGCATGACGGTCGAGACGTTCGCCCACGGGGCCCTGTGCGTATGCTACTCGGGACAGTGCCTTATGTCTTCCCTGATCGGGGGGCGTTCGGCGAATCGGGGAACGTGCGCTCAGGCGTGCCGCCTTCCCTACGAGCTGCAAAGCGACGATCGCTCCAAGCCCCTGCCGGCCGAGGGAGCCCACCTCCTTTCCCCGCGCGATTTCTGCACGGCCGAGGTGATGCCCCAGATGGTGGCCTCGGGGACGGCGTCGTTGAAGATCGAGGGCCGCATGAAGTCGGCGACGTACGTGTTCTCGGTCGTGTCGGTGTACCGGGATATCCTGGATCGGGCGCTGGCCGGGCAGGACGCCCAACCCACCGAGCGGCAGCGGGGGGTTTTGTCCGAGGCGTTCTCGCGCGGGTTCACAACCGCGTATCTCACCGGCGATCGCGGAAACGAGATCATGAGCTACGCCCGCCCCAACAACCGCGGGGTTCTGGCCGGCCGTGTGTCCGAGGTCAAGGACGGTTTCGTCGAGATTGCGACCCAGATCGACCTCAACCCCGGAGACGTGATCGAATTCTGGACCAAGCGCGGCCATTTCGCATGCCCGCTCACCGCCGCGTCCTTCACGCGGGATGGGCGCGTGCGTTTGGCGCCCGATCAGAAGGTGGGGAAGGGCGATAGGGTGTTTCGCGTGCGCAACGCAGCCGCGGAGTTCGCCGACGATGCCCTCGAGCCGCGCGTGCCGGTGGACGGGCGCGTTCGGCTTGTGCTGGGCGAACCCGCGCGCGTCGAGTTCTCGCTTGCGGAAGGCTGGCGGGGCGCTCGGCGCATCGCGGCGGCCGCTTCGCCTTCGGCTGTCGTTTCCGCCGGCGAAGCGCAGTCCGTCTGCGGATATGCTGGCGTTGCCGAGGGTCCGGTCGTCGAAGCTGCGCGCACCAGGCCCCTTGCGAGGGAAGACGTGGAGTCCCATATCGATCGGCTCGGCCAGACCCCCTTCGTCCTCGCCTCGCTCGAGGTCGAGCTTTCCGAAGGCGCGGGCATGGGGTTCTCCCAGCTGCATCATCTGAGATCCGATGCGCTCGATCACCTGCAAGAGCAGCTGCTCGGGCTGTACGCGGCCAAGCGCCGCGCCCTCGTCGAGGACCTGAACGCCCGCTCCGAGCAAAACGTCGACTTCGAGGCGATCTCCACCGTGCCGGCCATCGGCGTTCCGCGCAAGCGCCCCGACCAGGTCTCGGTGGTCGCCTGGGCTTCCAACCCCGCATGCGCGCGCGCCGCGAAGCGCGCCGGAGCCGACGCGGTGTACATCCCCATCCTCAATTACAAGCGCGGCGAATCGGTTCTCGCCGGCGTTCGGCGCGAGGAGAACGAGCAGGCCGGCTACCCCAAGCAGAAGGTGATGGCGCTTCCCACCGTCGATCACGACCCCATCGTCGGCACCCGCGAGGATGCCTGCGGCTTCGATGTGTGGGAGTACGTGCGCGAGGGCAGGCGCGTGTTCGCGGACAGCATGGCTTCCTGCGTGCGAGCCCAGGCCTACGGAGCCCTCGTCGAGCTGGGCCCCCATGTTCCCCTGACGAATGCTGCGGCGTTGCGCCTGGTGGAGCAGTGGGGGGTAGCCCGCGTGTGGCTGTCGCCCGAGCTCACGCTGGGGCAGATCGCCGATCTTGCGGAGAAGACGTCTATCCCCCTCGGGTTGACGGTATCGGGCGCCCAAGAGCTGATGGTGACCGAGCACTGCCTCCTTATGAGCCAGGGTCCCTGCGATCAGAACTGCGCGGCATGCCGCCGCCGCAACGTCGAGCACCATCTGAAGGACCGCAAGGGATTCGATTTCCCGGTGGTCACCGACTCCATGGGGCGCAGCCACCTCTACAACGGAGTCGAGCTCGATATCGTGCCGTGCCTGCCCGATCTGCTGGCCATAGGCGTTTCCTCGTTCATGGTGGACACCACCCTTATGGGTAAAGACGAGGCTCATGCTGCGGTGTCCCGCGTTGTCCGCGCGCTCAAGCTCGCCTCCGAAGAGGGTCGTTCGGTCGAGAAACGCCGGGGGACCACCACGGGTCACCTGTTCCGCGGGGTATCGTAGGTCGCCGAAACGATGCGCGGCCTGATAACGTGCTAGAATCGCTTCTTGTTGTACCGAATCTCAACGTCGATTGGAAACCTATGCAGTCTGTCGAAGAGCAAATCCGCATCATCTCCTCCGGTGCCGACAAGGTGGTTCCCGAGCAGGCTCTCGTCGAGAAGCTCAAGCGAGGGAAGCCCCTGAACATCAAACTGGGCGTCGACCCCACCGCCCCCGATATCCATCTGGGGCATGCGGTTCCCCTGCGAAAGCTGCGCCAGTTCCAGGACCTGGGCCATCAGGTCACGCTCATCATCGGCGACGGCACCGCGCTGATCGGGGACCCCTCGGGCCGCAACAGCACGCGCCCCCAGCTGTCCCTCGAGCAGATTCGGGAAAACGCCCAGACCTACGTCGACCAGGCATTCAAGGTCCTCGATCCCGAGAAAACCACGCTGGTGTACAACTCCGAGTGGCTCTTCGAGATCGATATGCGCAAGATCCTCGAGCTCACCAGCCTCTTCACGGTGGCCCGCATCCTCGAGCGCGACGATTTCCACAAACGCTATATCGGAAACCAGCCCATCAGCGTCCACGAGTTCCTCTACCCCATCATGCAGGCGTACGATTCGGTCGTCATCAAGGCCGATGTCGAACTCGGAGGGTCCGACCAGCTGTTCAACCTGCTGGCGGGTCGCGAGCTGATGGAGAAGATGGGCATGGAGCCGCAGGTGTGCCTGACCCTTCCGCTGCTCGAGGGAACCGACGGCGTTCAGAAGATGTCGAAGAGCTACGGCAACTACATTGGTCTGACCGATGCGCCCGCCGATATGTTCGGCAAGGTCATGTCCATCCCCGACGAGCTGATGGAGAAGTACTTCCGGCTCGCGTCCACGGTCGAGGTAGCCGAGATCGAACGCATCGTCGAGGGGCTTTCCCGCGGCGATCTGCACCCGAACAAGGTGAAGCGCTCGCTTGCCCGCAACATCGTGGCCGCCTACTATAGCGAGCCCGAGGCGAACGAGGCCGAGGCGTCGTTCGATCTGCTGTTCAAAGACCACGCGCTTCCCGACGACATCGCCGACTTCGCTGCCGATCTCGCTCCCAACGACGAGGGAACGGTGTACCTCGCGAAGATCATCGCCGACTCGGGGCTTGCGGCCAGCGCTGGGGAAGCGCGCCGCCTTATCGACGGGGGAGGGGTCAAGATCGACGGGGAGGCAGTTCCCGCGAAGTGCTACAACGTCGACCCGGCCAAGCTTTCCGGTGCAGTCGTACAGGTGGGGAAGCGAAAGTTCGTGAGGATCGTCTAGCGGGCGAGGTTGAGCCACCCAGCGAACAAATGCTGCCTATACATATATATGCGAAAACGAGGGGCGGAAGGAATTCCGCCCCTCGACTTTTGCGAAGGCTCCTATCGACCAAGGCTTGAACCCTCCTCGACCCGCCCCTCCCTCCCCCCGTTTGTGGAGAAGCCTCCACAAACGCCGGGACCCCGTTGCGCCCGGGCGGCGGGGGGCGTATAGTAGCAACCCGCGCTCGGGGAGGGCGCGCCCCGAGAGGGGGCCCGCAGGGCCCCGGCGAGGGGGAAGAGAGGGGTTGACGGCTCGCGCCGGATGCCCTAGAATCACTCCCCGCGCCGAACGCGGGAGCGGGAGGCGGGCCAGGGCCGGGAGGCCCCGGCCGGAACCTTGAGAACCGGATACTGGATACGGAAAGATCGAATCGAGAAAGATTCCGATGGATCAGACGGACCACGTCAGCCCGTCCCCCGCAGGGGGAGGGGCGGTTACTTTAGTTTAGAGCTTACTTCGAACGGAGAGTTCGATCCTGGCTCAGGATGAACGCTGGCGGCGTGCCTAACACATGCAAGTCGAACGGTTAAGACGGCTCCGGCCGTGAATAGAGTGGCGAACGGGTGAGTAACACGTGACCAACCTGCCCTCCGCACCGGGACAACCGGGGGAAACCCCGGCTAATACCGGACGATCCCGGGGCCCCGCATGGGGGCCCGGGCGAAGCCCAGGCGGCGGGGGATGGGGTCGCGGCCCATTAGGTAGACGGCGGGGCAACGGCCCACCGTGCCGACGATGGGTAGCCGGGTTGAGAGACCGACCGGCCACATTGGGACTGAGATACGGCCCAGACTCCTACGGGAGGCAGCAGTGGGGAATATTGCGCAATGGGGGCAACCCTGACGCAGCAACGCCGCGTGCGGGACGACGGCCTTCGGGTTGTAAACCGCTTTCAGCAGGGAAGATCGTGACGGTACCTGCAGAAGAAGCCCCGGCTAACTACGTGCCAGCAGCCGCGGTAATACGTAGGGGGCGAGCGTTATCCGGATTCATTGGGCGTAAAGCGCGCGCAGGCGGCCCGCCAAGCGGAACCTCTAACCCCGGGGCTCAACCTCGGGCCGGGTTCCGGACTGGCGGGCTCGAGTGCGGTAGAGGCAGGCGGAATTCCCGGTGTAGCGGTGGAATGCGCAGATATCGGGAAGAACACCGATGGCGAAGGCAGCCTGCTGGGCCGTTCACTGACGCTGAGGCGCGAAAGCTGGGGGAGCGAACAGGATTAGATACCCTGGTAGTCCCAGCCGTAAACGATGGGCGCTAGGTGTGGGGGGAACCGTCCCTCCGTGCCGCAGCCAACGCATTAAGCGCCCCGCCTGGGGAGTACGGCCGCAAGGCTAAAACTCAAAGGAATTGACGGGGGCCCGCACAAGCAGCGGAGCATGTGGCTTAATTCGAAGCAACGCGAAGAACCTTACCAGGGCTTGACATGCTAGTGAAGCGGCGGAAACGCCGTGGCCGGAAGGAGCTAGCGCAGGTGGTGCATGGCTGTCGTCAGCTCGTGTCGTGAGATGTTGGGTTAAGTCCCGCAACGAGCGCAACCCCTGCCCCGTGTTGCCAGCATTCAGTTGGGGACTCGCGGGGGACTGCCGGTGACAAACCGGAGGAAGGCGGGGACGACGTCAAGTCATCATGCCCCTTATGCCCTGGGCCGCACACGTGCTACAATGGCCGGCACAGCGGGCTGCCACCCAGCGATGGGGAGCGAATCCCGTAAAGCCGGCCCCAGTTCGGATCGGAGGCTGCAACCCGCCTCCGTGAAGCCGGAGTTGCTAGTAATCGCGGATCAGCACGCCGCGGTGAATGCGTTCCCGGGCCTTGTACACACCGCCCGTCACACCACCCGAGTCGTCTGCACCCGAAGCCGCCGGCCGAACCCCTCCTAGGGGGCGGAGGCGTCGAAGGTGTGGAGGGTAAGGGGGGTGAAGTCGTAACAAGGTAGCCGTACCGGAAGGTGCGGCTGGATCACCTCCTTTCTAGGGAGACGCGCGAGCGTCCGACGGGGCAGCGCCCCGCCTGGATAGACAGACAAGGGCCGCCGTCCGGCCCCCGTACCCAGCATCCGGCTCCGAGGGCTCCGGCCCTCGGCCGGCGCACGCGCCGGCGGAGAGCACCTTGACAGCTGCATAGCGTTTCATCGAGAGAAAGATGATACTTGTAACCATATTCATTTATGGTTCTCCAAAGATACAGGCCGCCGCCCCCTCGCGGGGCGCGGCGGCCGCATCTGCGATCGCGATTTCAAGCGCGATATGCGATACGAACCCATCACATTTTTCATGTCAGGGGAACTGACAAGCGGAACGAAGCGAAGATGTCATGGGCGCACGGCGGATGCCTTGGCACAGGAAGCCGAAGAAGGACGCGGTAAGCTGCGATAAGCTGCGGGGAGGCGCAAACGGCCCTCGATCCGCAGGTCTCCGAATGGGGGAACCCGAGCGGGGTCATGCCCGCTCGCCCCCGCCCGAACCCATAGGGCGGGGAGCGGCAACCCGGGGAACTGAAACATCTAAGTACCCGGAGGAAGAGAAATCAACCGAGATTGCGCGAGTAGCGGCGAGCGAAAGCGCACCAGCCCAAACCGAAGACAGCATACGCCCTGGGGGGTTCGCTGCTTCGGGGTTGCGGGGCGCGCGAGGGGGACCCCCCAGGGTCCCCGCGGAGTCACAAAGGGAGCGGGTAGCGGAACGGCCTGGGAAGGCCGGCCGTAGCGGGTGAGAGCCCCGTACGCGAAACCCCCTCCCCTCCGCCGGCGCGTCCCCGAGTAGGCCCGGGCACGTGAAACCCGGTCCGAAGCAGGGGGGACCACCCTCCAAGGCTGAACACTCTCCTGTGACCGATAGCGAACCAGTACCGTGAGGGAAAGGTGAAAAGCACCCCGAGAGGGGAGTGAAACAGCACCTGAAACCGTGCGCCCCCAAGCAGTCGGAGCGGCTGGAAATGCCGTGACGGCGTGCCTTTTGTAGAATGAGCCAGCGAGTGGCGGTATGCGGCGAGGTTAAGCTTAGAAGCGAGCCGCAGCGAAAGCGAGCCTTTAAGAGGGCGATGCAGTCGCATGCCGCCGACGCGAAGCCGGGTGAGCTATCCTTGGGCAGGCTGAAGCGGGGGTAAGACCCCGTGGAGGGCCGAACCCACTTCGGTTGAAAACGGAGGGGATGACCCGAGGATAGGGGTGAAAGGCCAATCAAACCCGGAGATATCTCGTTCTCCCCGAAATAGCTTTAGGGCTAGCCCGGCCCGTTCAGCCGCGGCGGTAGAGCACTGGATTCCCTAGGGGGCTTCACCGCCTGCCGAAGGAAACCAAACTCCGAATGCCGCGGCTCCAGAGGGCCGGAGTCAGAGCGCGTGGGCTAAGCTGCGCGCTCGAGAGGGAAACAGCCCAGACCGCCCGCCAAGGCCCCCAAGTCCGTGCCGAGTGGCAAAGGATGTGCGCTCGCCCAGACAGCCAGGATGTTGGCTTAGAAGCAGCCATGCATTCAAAGAGTGCGTAACAGCTCACTGGTCGAGTGGGAGCGCGCCGACAATACACGGGGCTAAGCACGGCGCCGAAGCGGCGGGCCGGACGCGCATCGCGTCCGGCGGTAGGGGAGCGTTCCCGGAGGGGCGAAGCGGCAGGGGCGACCCGCCGTGGACTTCCGGGAAGCGAGAATGCTGGCATGAGTAGCGAGAGACGAGCGAGAAACTCGTCCGCCGCAAGCCTAAGGTTTCCTGGGCGAGGCTAATCCCCCCAGGGTCAGTCGGGAGCTAAGGCGAGGCCGCGAGGCGTAGCCGATGCGCAACGGGCGGACATTCCCGTACCGCCCGCAGCGCGCCCGAGTCCCAGCGGCGACGGAGAAGGATACGCGGGCGTGGTTCTGGACGCCCACGTGAAAGCATGTAGGCCGGCCGGCAGCGAAGTTCGCCGGCCGCCAAGGCCGAGACGCGAGACGAAGCCCCTAGGGCGAAGCCGCGGATTCCATGCTCCCTAGAAAAACCGCGGGGACGAGCGCTGCGGGCGCCCGTACCAAAACCGACACAGGTGGGCAGGTAGAGCATACCGAGGCGATCGGGGGAACCGTGGTCAAGGAACTCGGCATAATGGCCCCGTAACTTCGGAAGAAGGGGTGCCGCCGGGGGTGGAGGGACGAGCTCCCCGAGCCCCTGGCGGCCGCAGCGGATTGGCCCAAGCGACTGTTTACCAAAAACA
The DNA here is from genome assembly GCF_000814825.1 of Berryella intestinalis. NCBI lineage: Bacteria > Bacillati > Actinomycetota > Coriobacteriia > Eggerthellales > Eggerthellaceae > Berryella > Berryella intestinalis. The sequence goes on along the minus strand of NZ_CP009302.1, from coordinate 1,802,741 downwards.
CAGGACTCTGCCAAGCCGCAAGGCGACGTATAGGGTCTGACGCCTGCCCGGTGCCGGAAGGTTACGCGGACGCGTCAGCCGCAAGGCGAAGCGCCGAAGCCAAGCCCCGGTAAACGGCGGCCGTAACTATAACGGTCCTAAGGTAGCGAAATTCCTTGTCGGGTAAGTTCCGACCTGCACGAACGGCGTAACGACTTGGGCGCTGTCTCGACCACGGTCCCGGTGAAATTGCATTGTTCGTGAAGATGCGAGCTACCTGCGGAAGGACGGAAAGACCCCGTGAACCTTCACTGCAGCTTGGCATTGGCCGTTGGCCCGGAGCGTAGAGGATAGGCAGGAGGCTGAGAAGCCGGGGCGCCAGCCCCGGCGGAGCCGACCTTGGAATACTGCCCTCTTCGCGCCGGCGGCCTAACCCCCGGCCGTGATCCGGCGGGGGGACCGTGCCAGGCGGGCAGTTTGACTGGGGCGGTCGCCTCCCAAAGCGTAACGGAGGCGCGCGAAGGTCCGCTCAGGACGGTCGGCAACCGTCCCGAGAGCGCAAGAGTGCAAGCGGGCTTGACTGCGAGGCCAACAAGCCGAGCAGGTGCGAAAGCAGGTTCTAGTGATCCGGCGGCCCAGAGTGGAATGGCCGTCGCTCAACGGATAAAAGGTACTCCGGGGATAACAGGCTGATCTTGCCCAAGAGTCCACATCGACGGCAAGGTTTGGCACCTCGATGTCGGCTCATCGCATCCTGGGGCTGGAGTCGGTCCCAAGGGTTGGGCTGTTCGCCCATTAAAGCGGTACGCGAGCTGGGTTCAGAACGTCGTGAGACAGTTCGGTCCCTATCCTCCGCAGGCGCAAGAGGGTTGAGGAGACCCGCCCCTAGTACGAGAGGACCGGGGCGGACGGACCTCCGGTGCGGCAGTTGTCGACCAACGGCACGGCTGCTTAGCCGCGTCCGGCGCGGATAACCGCTGAAGGCATCTAAGCGGGAAGCCGCCTCCAAGATGAGCCCTCTCTTACGGTAAGGCCCCTCGTAGACCACGAGGTTGATAGGCCGCAGCTGCAAGCCCGGCGACGGGCTCAGGCGAGCGGTACTAATCGGCCGAGCTCTTCGCTTCACCAACGTCCCGCCGCGCATGCCGCGCCGCGGTCGCTCCCGATGGGCGCTGTGCAGCCGCCAGGGTGCTCTCCGGCACCGAACCGCCCGCGCCCTGCGCGAGCGCGGCCATGGAGGCGGGGATCACCCGATCCCGTTCCGAACTCGGCAGTTAAGCCCGCCGTCGCCGAAAGTACTGCAGCGCCAGGCTGCGGGAGGATAGGGAGCCGCGCTCGCGCAGGGCGCACCGGGAGGTGCGCCGGGGAGGGGCCCGTGAGGGCCCCTCCTTTTTCTTTTAAAGGCGCTTTGCGAGGCGTCCTGAGAAGCCCCCAGGCCGGGCGAATCTTTCAATAAGGTAATAAGCGTGTAAATTCACGCTGTTCAGAAGCAGGTCTTTTCTTCCGCTTATATAATGGGAATATTCATTTTGCGTCCTTTTTCCTGTAAAGGGGAGTGACCTGTGTCCGAATTCTCTTCCGATTCTAATCAACTCGCAGCCAAAGCCCTGTCGAACGAGGATGCCCTGATCGAGTTGGTGGAAAGCCTCGAGGGTGCTTCCCGGCGATCCCGCCAGGCTTCGGCGTCGGCTCTCGCCATAGTGGCGCGCGAGAACCCTGAATTGCTCGTCCCCCACATCGGAGGGTTGATGGACGGCCTGAACCGTCCGGAAGCCCAGACACGATGGGAGTGCATCGATGCGCTTACGTTGCTGGTGCCCTTCGCCTCGGAAGCATGCGCAGCGGCTCTGGACGATGTCGAATCGGCTTTGTTCGATGAATCGAATGGTCCTGTGCGCCTTTCGTCCGTTCGGTTCCTGTGCAAATTCGGAGCAACGGGTCCCGATGCGTCCGGGCGGGTTTGGCCCCTCATAGACGAGGCCATCCAATGCTATCACGGCGACCTGGAATTCTCCGAGATGCTGGGCGCTGTTTCCGAGTTCGCCGTAGGACCGATATCCGCCGAGGTGCGTCAGGCTTTAATCGATAGGATGTCGTTCGATGCGACGAACGGCAAAGGACTTGCGAAGAAGAAGGCCGTCCAGATCATCGAAAGCGCGCAAGCCGCACAATAACCTTGCCGAATGCGCAGCAATGCTGCGCATTCGCCTTTTTCTGCCCCTGCAACTGGGGAAAGACCGTTACGATTGAACGGCTTGCACGCCCATCGCCACCGAATGCGAGTCGAGCTTTCGGAAGACGGCGGCGCCCGGCGGATCGATCGGCCGCCCCGACAGCTCGGTCGGCATCCGACGATCCGATCGCCTGCAAGGGGCGCTGGTTGCGTGAGAACCAAGGGATTTCGAGATAGGAGCGCTATGACCCGACATGTTGTCACCCTTATTCCCGGGGATGGAATCGGAGTCGAAACCTCTGCGGCTATGCAGCGCGTAGTGGATGCGAGCGGCGCCGACATCGAGTGGGAGGTCGCTCCTGCGGGTGCCGAGTGCATCGAGTCCGAGGGAACGCCGTTGCCCGAATCAACCCTTGAGTCCATACGCAAAAACGGCGTTGCCATCAAGGGTCCGATCGCAACCCCGGTCGCGGGGGGCTTTCGCAGCGTCAACGTCGCTTTGAGGAAAGCGCTCGATCTGTACAACTGCCTTCGCCCGGTGAGATCGCTTCCCGGTGCGGGAGGTCGCTATGAGGATGTGGACCTGGTC